>NZ_JBFBAD010000148.1:0-24179 GCF_040682075.1 Actinoplanes sp. NPDC051411
CCCCTAGGGGCCCGGCGCCCGGGACGGCGGACGCCGCCGGCGCGCCATCGCGTCACGCCTCGTCGCTGTCCGCAACCCAGGTGTTGGTGATGGTGAGCACGGTGGTGGTCGGCGAGGTGGCCTCCACCTGCTCCGCCGTCACGAGCTCCTCGGCCGTTGCGAACACGGTGAGGCCGGACATCAGGTCACTGGCGTTCATTTCCATGAGACTGTCCTTTCGATTGCCTGTTGCGGCTCGAGAGCCGGCAGTTGCACGACGTGCCGGACGATCCGGTTGAGGGTTCCCTTCACTCGCCCTCGACACCGCTAAAGAGGAGCGCAACGCAGCGGCATCCATCAATGGCAAGTGACGTGTCTCATACTCCTAAGTGGACAACGCGGTGGAGGCAGGGACGCGTATCAGGGCTTACGGGCGACCGCGGCCCACATGTTCACCCGCGCGGGATCGTATTCGCTCGTCCGCTCGTCCGGGCGCCACTCGGTCAACAGCGCGATGCCGGGCTCGACCAGATCGAGGCCGTCGAACAACCGCGCGAACTCGTCCCGGGTGCTCGGCCAGGTGTCGGCACGGCCGGTCGTGAGCATCTCGGTCGCGACGGCCTTGCCGCGCTCGGACATGAAGTCGAAGGTGGCGTGGGTGGCGGCCAGGTAACTGCCGGAGGGCAGCGCGTCCATCAGCCGCCCCACGACGGCGCGCTCCTGCTCGCGGTCGGGAAGAAAATGCAGGATCGCGATGAGCATCAGGGCCACGGGCTGCGACAGGTCGAGCGTGTCCAGCAGTTCGGGGCTCGACAGGATGTCCTGCGGCCGGCGCAGGTCGGCCTCGATGTAGTTGGTCATGCCCTCCGGGGTGCTGGTCAGCAGCGCCCGGGCGTGGGTCATGACCAGCGGGTCGTTGTCGACGTAGAGCACCCGGGCCGCCGGGTTCACACGTTGGGCGACTTCGTGGGTGTTGTCGGCCGTGGGCAGGCCGGTGCCGATGTCGAGGAACTGCCGGACGCCGGCGTCCCTCGCCAGATAGCGGGTCATGCGGCCGAGCACCTCGCGGTTGGCCCGCACCGCCTGGCGTACGCCGGGGAAGCTGGCCTCGATCTCGTCGGCGCTGTCCCGGTCGGCCTGGAAGTTGTCCTTGCCGCCCAGCCAATAGTTGTAGCGGCGGGCGGAGTGAGCCACGTGCGTATCGACAACCGCCGGAGCAGCTTCACGTTCCGTCACGGCAATCCCCCACTCGGCGACGAACGATCGGATCCGTGCACTGTATCTCCTGATTGGAGGATCCGAAGGGGACGCCGCGGGGCGTACCCGGACCGTGTCCCCGGGCGACGGGCGACGGGCGCGTTCGTCATCGCGGCGCCCCGGTCTCGGTGAGCCGGCCGCCGGCCAGCCGCAGCCACCGGTTCACCTTGATCTCGGTGAGGAACCGGTCGTCGTGGCTGACCACCATGAAGGCTCCTTGATAGGCCGTCAGCGCGGTCTCCAACTGCCCGACGCTGACCAGGTCGAGGTTGTTGGTGGGCTCGTCGAGCAGCAGCAGCTGAGGCGCCGGCTCGGCGAACAGGATGCAGGCCAGCGTGGCCCGCAGCAGCTCACCACCGGAGAGCACGCCGACCGGCAGGTGCGCTCGCGCGCCCCGGAACAGGAAGCGGGCCAGCACGTTCATCCGCTCCGCCTCGGGCAGCGCCGGTGCGAAGGCGGCGAAGTTGCCGGCGACCGTGGCGCCCGGGTCGAGCAGATCGAGGCGTTGTGACAGGTACGCGACCCGGCCCTCGGCCCGCGTCGCGGTGCCCGAATCGGGCTGCTGGTAGCCGCCGACCAGGCGGAGCAGCGTCGACTTGCCCGCCCCGTTGGCCCCGACGAGGGCGATCCGCTCCGGGCCACGGATGTCCAGGGCGAGGCCTTCGCCCGCGAAGAGCGGCCGGCCGTCGTACGCGGCCCGCAGGCCCTCGCCGTGGAAGACCGTACGCCCGCCGGGCACCTTGGTGCCGGGCAGTTCGAGCATGATGTGATCGTCCTGCCGGGCGGCCTTGCTCGCCTCGTCCAGCCGGGCCTGGGCGCTGCCGACCCGGGAGGCGTGCACCTCGTCGGATCTGGCCGCCGACACCTGGGCGTCGCGCTTGAGGTTGCCGGCGACGATCCGGGCCAGGCCCGCGTCGGCCAGGTTGCGCGAGGCCGTGGAGGCGCGGCGGGCGGCCCGCTCGCGCGCCTGCTGGAGCTCCCGCTTCTGCCGTTTCACGTCCTGCCCGGCCTGGCGCACCTGCCGCTCGGCGACCTCCCGTTCGGCCCGCACCGCGGCTTCGTACTCGGTGTAGGTGCCGCCGTACCAGCGGATCTCGCCGTGGTCCACGGCGGCGATCCGGTCCATCTCGTCCAGCAGGGCACGGTCGTGGCTGACCACAAGCAGGCAACCGGTCCAGGAACGCACCACCCCGATCAGGCGCTCGCGCGCCGGTCGGTCGAGGTTGTTGGTCGGTTCGTCCAGCAGGAGCACGTCCGGTCGCTTGAGCAACTGGGCGGCGAGCCCGAGCGACACCACCTGGCCGCCGCTGAGCGTGCCGAGCCGGCGGTCGAGGGCGAGCTCGCCCAGGCCGAGACGGTCGAGCTCGGCGCGCGTACGCTCCTCGATGTCCCAGTCGTTGCCGACGGCGGCGAAGTCGCCCTCGTCGCCCTCGCCGGCCTCGATGGCGTGCAACGCCTCGATGACCCGGTCGACCTCGAGCACCTGGGCGACCGTCTGCTGCTGGGCGAACGGCAGGTGCTGCGGCAGATATCCCAGGACGCCCTCGACGGTGACGCTGCCACCGGTGGGACGCAGTTCCCCCGCGACGAGCTTCAGCAGGGTGGATTTGCCGGTGCCGTTGGCGGCGACCAGGCCGGTACGGCCCCCGGGAACGGAGAGGGACAGGTCCTCGAACACCGGGGTGTCGTCAGGCCACGAAAACGACAGACCGGACGTAACAACATAGCTGTCGGGCATGGAAGACCTCGAAGAAAGAAGATCCGGGCGCGCACGGGCGACCGGCGTGAACAGGACATGACGACAGGGGCCACGCGGCAGCGCGAATCACGCGCTTGCACCGGTGGCCGCTCCAGGGTCTTCACCCGGAGATGTCGTCGTCCCCTGCCACATCTGCTCCCAGCTCGGCAACTCGAGCCAGAATAGCCGACCGGTGGCGGCCGGCCGGTCCATGTGCCGCGCCCGGCCATCGAACCGGCCGCGACGCCGACCCGGGCACCGACCAGGGTTTTGCCCTGGGGCACTCGGCGGGAGCGGCGGCGACAGTGGTGGCGTGAATACGAACGCCATGTTCCAGATCCGTCTCTACCTGCTCCGCGGGCTGGTCGCGCTCGCCTGGGCCCTGGTCTTCGCGGCCGGCCACCAGCCCGCGACGACCGCCACCACCCTGCTGCTGGTCGCCTATCCGCTGATCGACGTGGTGGCGTCGGCCATCGACGCGCGGGCGGGCCGCGGCACCCCGGCCCGCACCTTCCAACTGATCAACACCGTGCTGAGCGCACTCGCCGCGATCGCCCTCGGGGTGGCCGGCCCACACGGCGACGCCGCGGTGCTGGTCGCCTTCGGCGGCTGGGCGATCCTCTCCGGGGCCGCCCAGGTGACGGTGGCGCTCCGGCGCCGCGCCGAGCTGGGCCGGCAGTGGCCGATGCGGATCGCCGGCGGGCTGTCGGTGATCGCGGGGGCGAACTACCTGGTCTCCGCGGCGGCCGACCATCCGACGCTGACCGCACTGATCGCATACGCCACGGCCGGCGGCGCGTTCTTCGTGATCCAGGCGGTGCTGTTGGCGGTCGGCCTGCGGCGGGCACGGTCGCTCGCCTGATCCACCGGCACGGGGCCGCGCGTCAGGCCGGGTGCCGGGAATCGGTGGAGCTCACCCGCGCGGCCGGCCACGCTTCGTCGTTCCAGACCGGATCCGGGGGCAGTTTCGCGGCATACCCGGGCTGGGTTCGGAGTCTTTCGCGGACACTGCCGTGGATCCGCGCGCCGGGCGGGATCGGACGGCGGCGTTGCAAAGCGAACGCCCATTTCCATCCCATCCGGTGGACGGGTCCGGCGGCGTCGGCCTCGGTGAGGCGGTACCGCTTCTCGTAGAGCGCCGGATCGACGAGCAGTCCCTCGGCGACGGCGCCGTCCATCACCCAGCGCATGGTGATCCGGCCGAGCTCGGGGCCGTCGTCGAAACCGCCGCCGATGTCGGAATGGACGCCGGCGAACCACGTTTCATCCCCTCGGGGGATCAGGCTTTCCCGGTACGGCCGGCGCTTCTCGTCGATGGACACGGCGTGCCTGATCGTCCGCACGTTGGGCAGCTTGGTCGTGTACGGCCAGTGGATGTCGCGCCCGATGACGTGGGTGGCCTTGACCGTGTCGAACAACCCGAGATAGCGGATCGGGAAGGCCAGCGAGCGCCCGTCCGGCCGGATCGACAGCGCCCCGGCGAACCGGTCCATCCGCCGCCAGCCCTCGGTGCGGCGCAGGTCGGAGTCCTTGCCGGGCTGGCGGGCGTAGACGCGCACGGCGTACGGGATGAGGTTGTCGCTGCCCGGCCGGAGCAGGCCGACCCGGTAGAGCATCCCGCACAGTGCGCGCGCGGTATAGGCGCCGCGGCTGAAGCCGAACACGAACACCTGGTCCCCCGGCTGCCAGGTTCGCATGAGGTAGCCGTACGCCTCGCCGAGGTTCTGCCGGATGCCGTGGCCGAGCGCCAGCCCGCCGAGCACCGACAGCCGCCGGGCGGCGAGGCTCCACGCGCTCGGCGCGGCGAACGTGCCCACCCCGGGGTCGTAGTAGACGGTCTGCCGCGCCGGATCGATCGGCGCGAGCAGCTCGACGATCTTGAGTACGTTCGTGGCGCCCCGCGCCTTGACCTCGTTGCCGGTGCCGTCGAGACAGATGACGATGTTCTTCATCGGGCCGCCTCCAGCCTGTCCGAGGGTGGGAACTCCTCCGCCGCGAACACCGTGATCTCCGGGTACTGCCAGGTCAGCAGCCGGCTGGCGACGCTGCGCGAGCGCTGGGTGGCGGCGATCAGCGCCGGGCCGCCGGGCGAGCGCAGCGCCTGCTCGGCCAGCTCGACGAGACGCTCGCGGGTCGCCGCCGACGCGTCCGCCGGCAGGCCGGCGGGGCCGATCTCGGTGGTGGTCGCGGTCTCGTCGAGATCGGCCGGCAGCCGCGGATGCGGCACCGTCGTCAACCCGGGGTGCTTGCGCCGGGTGTCTTCGTTGATCTGCTGCCGGACGTACGCCACCAGGCCGCGCGGTCCGATGCCGGGCACCTGCTGGTCGCTGCGCCGACTCGGCTCGGCCAGCCCGACGGTGTCCGTCGCCGTGCTCGGCCCCGGGGTGTCGGCCAGGAACGCCAGCAGGCGGGCGGCGTTGCGCACGGGCACCCGTTCGTCGACGAAGGTCCGGGCGAACAGCGACAACTGCGCCATCTCGTACCGGTCCAGCACCGTGGCCACCAGGTCGGGCAGCGCGAGCCGCAGGCTGTCCACGTTCCGGTGGACCTCGGCGAGCGCGACGAGCCAGGACGGATGCCGGCGGACCCGCTCCTCGAGCAGGGCGACCAGCGGTTCCGTACCGGTGCCGCCGCCGAGCACGCGCGGGCCGCCCCGCACCGCGTTGATCCCGACGGCCGCCGCCCCGTCCGGTACGCCGTCGTCGACCGCGATCCGGATGTCCGGCAGCGCGACGCCCAGTTCGTGGAACAGCGCTTCGCGCAGCTCGACGAAGCCGTCGCGGTCGGTCGCGGACATGGTCGCCGCGCGCAGGGTGGCCTCGTTCAACCGGATTTCCAGCGATGCCGGCTGCAGCACGTCGAGCACCACCTCGGCCAATTCCCCGGCTCGGTCGAGCAGGCCGGCCTGCTTGTCCAGCGTGGCGGGCAACGCGCTGAGGTCTCCGACCGCCACGCCGCGGGCCACGACGAGTTCCAGCACGGCGCCGAGCACGGCGTCCTGATCGGGATGTTGCACGCCGGCCGCTCGGGCGCGGGTCACCAGAGCGTCCCGCTGGGACCGGCCGACCAGCATGGACGGGTCGTGTTCGAGGGCCACGCGGGTGGCGGCCGCGGCGACCGCCGCCACGGTCGGCGCATCGAGCACCTGCTCGCCCAGCCGGACGCCGCGGCAGGACGTCTCCGACTCCAGTTCGGCGGCGAGCACCCGGGCCCGCCGCCCGGCCAGGATCAGCCGCGGCACGGTGCCCGGCTCGGCCGTGTGGGTTACCGACACCTGCGGCCGGGCCGGCACGCCGAGTGCGGCGCAGTACTCGGCGACGACGGCCGCGACCGCCGTGGCGACCGGGTTGTCGAGCCAGGAGACGGTACGCCGCAACCAGGTGCCCGGCTGGGTACGCCTCCCCATACTCAGGCCGGCCGGGAGCTCGATGGCGACGCTCAACGTGGGCCGGGCGGCATCCGGCAATGCTTGGCGTACGACGTCGAGCAGCCGGCGTCCGGGACGGTCATTGGTCATCGAGTTCCTCCTCGGCCAGCACCCAGACCGGGCCGGGCACCAGCCCGGCGATCAGCCGCCACAGATAGGGCCGCAGTTCCGGTTCGCGAACCACGACGGCGCCCGCGGGCCGTTCTCCGCCGAGCCAGTCGGCGACCCGCTCGGCCAGCTTCGTCGCCTGCGCCCGGGGTAGCTGCCACCGGTCCGGGTGGGCGGCCGACCAGCCGGCCGCGAACGCCGCCTCGAGCTCCTCCGGCAGCCGGACCGGCGGCATCCGGCGAGCCTCGTCCGGCATCAGCCGCGGCCGCAGCCGGGCGCGAACCGCGGGCAGCAGGTCCAGCGCCGACCACTCGAGCGGCGCGTCGTCCACCACCTCGAGGATGGCCGTACCGTCCACGATGGATACCTGCTCGCGCAGCAGCAAGCGCAGCAACCGCACCAGTTCCAGCCGATCGGCGAGGCTCATCCGCTCGACGCCGCAGCTGTCGCCGCCCTGGACGGACGCCAGCCACGTCCCCAGGTCGTCGATCGAGAACAGCCGGGCGAGGTTGGCCCGGACCACCGCCTCCAGGTGGCGGAGGGCCGCATCCTCGTCGGCGGCCGTGCCCCGGGCGACCTCGACCTCGTAGAGCTCGACCGCCCACCGGCCGGGCTCGGCGCCGTCCGGTAGCGAAGGCAGCGCGATGCCGGGTATCGGGACGCCGGTATCCCGCTCGATGCGGCGGCACACCGCGTCCACCAGCTGGCGCGAGATCGGCAGCTCCGGCCCGACCCGCAGCGCCAGCGGGGTGGCCAACGGGAAGAGCGAGGCCACGCCGACCTCCTCGCGGCCGGTGCGCAGCAGCTTCGCCGGGTCCAGCGCGGCCAGCAGCCGGCCGGCCGGCGGCCCGGCGCGGCGGGCCGCGTCGACGACCGCCCAGTGGCGGTCCGGGCGGCCGAGGACAGCGGCCAGCACGGCCCGGACGGCCGGCGCCTCTTCCACCCGGCTGTCGGACCGGAACGCGTCGGCCACGTGCGCCGCGAATTCGGCCTCGCGGCCGGCCTCCAGCTCGAGGAGTGCCGCCCTGAGGTGGGCGGCCGCGGCGATCTCGACCGGCGGCCGCGACAGCCCCGACAGCAGTTCGAGCAGCCGCCGGTGCAGGGCAAGCGAGGCCTCCGGATCACCGCGGTCGGCGAGCCGGTCGGCCGACCGGCGGAGCTGCTCGGCCGCCACCCGTACGCCCTCGGCCGCCTCCGGAACGTCGGCCGCCAGCTCGGCGTACCGTTCCAGCGCCGCCTCGTACGCCTCGCCGGCCAGGTCGATCCGGGCCAGCGCGAACCGTACGCCGTACCGTTGCGCCCGGCCGGCATCGGTGGTGAGCAGGTCGTCGAGCTCGCTCCGTACGCTCCCCGGCCGGCGCAGGACATCGGCGCGGTCCTTCAGAGCGGCCCGGATCTCGTCGAACACGGCCGCCGACCCGTCGGGCAAACGCGACGCGAGCCGGGGCAGGTCGATCTGACCCAGCTCGGTGAGCGCCCACAGGCTGGTGGTGGCCGCGATACCGGCGGTCAGGTGCCCGCGTCCGGAGTCGACGTCCCCGGCCGCCAGCAGCACCTGACCGAACTTGCAGCGCAGTGACGGATCGTCGGCGTCCGGACCCAACAGGCTCGCGTAGGCCTGGGCCGCCTCGTCGTACCGGCCCCGCAGATAGCAGCCCCAGGCCGACAGATCGGGTCGCCCGCCAGGACCGGCCGAGCCGGCGCCCGCCGCCAGTTCCTCGTACGCCTGCCGCGCCGCGTCCTCGTCGCCCAGCAGCTCGTGACAGAGCCCGAGGTAGAGGGCGTGCAGCGCATCGTCGGCGGGCTTCTCCGTGCCCAGCAGTTCCAGCGCCTCGGCCGCCCGGTCCAGCGTGAGCAGCAACTGCACCCGGCGGATGACCAGCCACGGCTGGTCCTCCCGCAAGCCGTGCGCCTCGGCCAGGGCGAGCGCCTCCTCGGGCCGCTCGATCTCCATCAGGGCGAGCAGCCGCTGATCGAACATCAGCTCGTCGTCCTGACCCGGCCGGCCGCTGCCCTCGGTGAGATCGGCGGCGGTGAGCCGGGCGCCGACCAGCCGATGGGCCAGGGAGAGCTGTGCCCGGGTGCGGACGTTGCGGTGGTCGTAGAGTAGGCCGCGTTCCAGCAGGGCCACCGCCTCCCACGAGACGTGGGGGCGGTAGAGGTCACCGCTTCGCTCATGCTCGGTCAGAGCCATGGTCACGTACGCCCACGGCAGCTTGGCGCCGGGGACGCCGAGCTCGTACGCCTCCCGCCAGCGGTGCGCCGCCTGGTCGAGCAGGTCCAGGTCGACCGTGCCGTTCTGGTGAACAGCGCGAGCCCGCAGGACCTCGGCCATCTCGAAGGCGTACCGGTAGCTGGTGCGGTCGAGACCGCAGGCCCGGGTGAGGTACTTCGCCGCGCTGACCTCGTCGGCGACCCAGGCGTACCGGCGGCCGGCCTCCCAGTACGCCTTCGCCGCCGCGTCGTCCTTCCCCTGTTGTTCCAGCGCCCGCGCCAGGTCCACGTACGCCTTCCGCTCGGGATACCGGCCGGCGCCGCGGATGCCGCCGCGCAGCGCGGCACGGATCATCGAGGCGGCCCGTTTCGGCTCGCGCTCGCGGAGCCGGCGACCGCACTGCCAAAGGAGATTGGGCGGCGCCGGTGCGAACAACTCCCCCAGCGGGCGCCCGGCTGCCGTGTCCGCGGCCTCCTCGTACGCCTCGTCGGCGGAGGCGTGGTCGCCGACCTCCTCGGCGATCATTCCACGTAGGACGTTGCCGGCCGGCGAGGTCGCCGCCAGCCGGACGGCCCGGCCGGCTTCGGCGGTGGCACCGGCGACATCGCCGGTTGCCAGCAGGCACTCCCCCGCGGCGGCGTGCAGGGACGCGAGGACCGCCCTTTCGGGTCCGGCCCACTCGAGCACCGCGCTCACCAGATCTCGGCCGCGGGCCGGGTCGCCGGTTCCACGGGCCACCGCGCGCACCCGCATGCACCACAGTGACGCCGACAGATCCCGCGGCAGGGCCTGGCCGAGTTCGGATTCGGTGAGCGCGGTCAGCACGGGCAGGGTGGTGGCCAGGTCTCCGGAGGCGGCGGCCCGGGCGCCCAGGAGCAGGCGGCGGGACAGATCGTGGTCCCGGCCGGGCAGTTCCGGCGGCGACACGGTGATCTTCGTGGTGGCCCGGCACAGCCAGCGGCAGACGTCGAACCGGCCGGCCACGTACGCCTCGGCGTAGCTCCGGACCCACCGGGCCGTCGCCTTCTCGCCGGCGCCGGCGATCTCCGCCCGCACCGTGAGCATCCAGTCGCGGCCGAACGGCTCGATTCGCGCCCGCCGGTCCCGGATCTGTCGCAGCTCGGTGCCCAAGGCCGAAACGGCCGCGACGAATGTCGCCAACTCGCCCTGGAGCGCCTCGACGCCGGCGATCGCCTCGGCGTATCCGTCCGCCCGGTGCAGCTCGGCGAGCAGCCCGTCCGCGGACCGCCGCAAGTGGCGGGAAAGCACCGCCGCGCCGATGGTCCGCTCGAACGCGTCCGCCGCATCGCCCAGATCGGAGCCGGCGCGCACACCGGTGTCAGTCATCGGATTCGCCCCGTTCAGCCTTCACGGCCTCGGCCAGCAGGCGGAACACCTCAGCCAGCTCCGGCTGGTAAGCGTTCTTGCGGACCAGGTCGGCGAGCGGCCGGCCGGCGTCGGCCACGCGCGGCGGCCAGTCCGCCGCGCCGATCACCCGCTCGGCCTCGCCGGTCAGATCGGCCGGCTTGTTCAGGAGGTGGAGACGTTGCCGCAGCCAGTCCGGCACCGACCGGGGCGGCAGCGGGGCGGCCGAGGCGGTGCCCGGTCCCGCGTCGGCGCCGGCCGGGCTGCCGGTGCGCAGCCGCAGCAACTGGCTGTCCATGGTTTGCATGTACAGCACCGGCGAACCGAACACCCGATCCTGGTCGTAGGTGGTGAACAGGTCCGATCGGGCGCGCTGCACCGCCTCCTCGATGGTCCGCACCTCGTCCCGGTCCGATTCCTCGGTCAGTGAGCCGTACAGGCGCTTGACGAACCGGGCGCCCGCCTTGCCGCTCAGGGGGTACTGCATGGCGAGCACGGCCGGGATGCCGCGACGGATCAGGGCCGGTGCCAGCCGGGCGAAGGTGACCTCGAACTCCAGCGGAGACGGCTCGCACAGGTGCAGGACGACCAGCCGAACCTGGTCCTCCTCGGGCAGCACCTCGTTCTCCCGGAAGATGTTCAGCAGAGTCTGGGCGCTGCGCCACTTCGGGCCCTCGCCGTCGCCATCGTCGAGGAAGGTCTCCATCGACCGCGGATCCCTCGAGTTCGGACGGCAGACGCCGACGATGTGCACGATCTGCGGGTACGGCCGGGTGCTGAGCAGCTTGACCGCGGCGTCCTCGCTCCACTCGGCGAGAACCTGATGGGAGATGCTCGACGTGTACTCCATCGGATTGTCGAGTGCGGCGATCAGCTCGTCGCGTTGACTCTGGTAGGCCGGCGTCTTCGGCAACGTCACCAGGAAATGCACGGTCAAGGGCGGTTCCAGCGGCTCCAGCCTCCGGCGGCCGGCCGGCAGGCGCCTGCTGAGCACGAGATGGTGCTCGCTGGCGAGGAAGTCACCGTCCACGTTCAACATCTCCCACGGCAGCTGCGCGAGCTCGTCCGACTCCTGGAAGTTGAGTTGCAGGCGGAGGCTGGTGCGGGTCCGGCGGGCGGCGTCCCGGGCCTTGGTCAGTCCGGTGCGCAGCTCACCGACGAAGACGAGGGCGTACAGGTGACGGCCGAGCACGGTGGCGGTATCCCGGACGGCCAGATCCGCGTAGTCCGTCTGCCGGGCGAACGCCGTCCACCGGGCCAGCCACGAGCGGAGGACCTCGATCGTGTCCCGTTGCAGCTTGCGCTGCTCGTCATCGCTGACGGTCGCGTCGAACTCCGCCTCTTCACCGCCACCGCGCAGGGTGGCGTGAATCCTCTCCGCCCCGATGACGACCTCGTACTCGACCTCGACCGACATGTCATTCCTCCCTTCTTGTCAGGAGCGCGCCGAGGCTGTGGAGATACACCACGGGAATGCCGATCAGCCGGGGATCCCTCTCGTAGAGGACACCGAGGCTGTACCGGCCCGCCTGCACCGCCTCGTCGAGCGGCAGCCCGGTGGTCAGAGCGCGGTAGAAGCCCTTGCTGAACGCGATGGCGGTGCGGTTGGTCACCGCGTACTGCATGGCCACCACGCACTGGACGCCGCGGCGGATCAGGCGCGGCGCCAGCCCGGCGAAGCTCGCCTGGTAGTCGGCCTGCGCGCCGGCGCAGGAATGCAGGTAGACCAGCCGGGGCATGTCGCCGGGGTCACCGAGCAGCTGGGCGAGCACCGCCTCGCCGACCCAGTCCGCCCGGCCGGTCTCGTCCACGAACGCGATCTCGCCCTGCTCGTCGTCCTCGTTGTAGCGGCCGTGACCCATGAACTGGACGATGTCCGGTCGCAGCTCCGGCATCAGGTCGAAGAGCATGTCGCGGGTCGGCTGGTGGCGCACGGTCAGCTCGACCGGGAGACCCTCCTCGGCCGAACGCCGCAGCTCGCCCAGGACCGGATCCGCGATGACCTCGGCAAGCCCGGGCTCCTCCGGCTGCGAGATCAGGACCAGCACCTTCAACGGCGGCTCACCCGCGATGTCCCGCTTGCCGAGCTCCATCGGGATGTGCCGGCACAGCGTGCAGCGGCGCTCGGTGGCCAGAAAGAACCCCTCCCGGCCGGGACGGTTGGGCGAGTGCAGGTATTCCCAGGGGATCGCCGCGAGGTGCGCGAAGCCGTCGGTGGGAAAGGCGAGCTGGATGCGGAGCCGGTCGCCGCGGGGCAGGTTGTCGATGATCTGCTCCATCCACCGCCACATGTCCGGTGGGAAGAGCACGCGGTGCAGCAGGCTGCCGAAGGCCCGCAGTTCGGTCCGCCGCCACTCCCGCCCCCGCTCGGCCAGCCAGCGCTCGAACACGCGGATCAGGTCGGCGTCCACCCCCGAGAAACCGATCGGCGCCTCCGGCCCGACCGCGCCGTCGGAATGGCGCGCGGACACCACACCGGCCGGCGTAACCCGCACGTCGATCTGCTGAACGGCCATGGTGCCCTCCGGGCCTCCCCTAGAGCCGGAGCACGATGCCCCGGTCGATGTCGGACGGATAGGTGGCCCCATGATCGGCCCACAGTCCGGTCTTCTCGGTGCGGTAGTTGAACAGCAGGCGCCCGCCCGGCCGGGCGGTGACCACCCGAGCGATCGCCTCCGGGTCCGGGTGCCCGAAGTAGCTCCCGTCCGAGGACACCAGCCAGGCCGGCGCCCGGAGCAGACCGAGCACCTCGCGGGTGACGTTGCGCCGGCTCGCATGATGCGGCAGCTTGACCGCGCTGAGGTCGAGGACGGCCCGATCGCGTTCGGCCAGCAACCGTTCGAGCCCACCGGTGAGCCCGGGCGGCGTGGCATCGCCGGCGAGCAGCACGGCGCTGCCGTCGTACTCGGCCAGCAGCACGATGCTGCTCGCGTTGGTGATCGAGGCGTCCTCGTCGGCCTCCGGCGCGGCCGCGAGCGCGGCCGGGTCGAAGCCGTCGAGGTAGGCGTCCAACGGCCGGAGTTTCGCCCGGGCGGCGAGCAACTCGAACGCGTCCCGCTGCGACCCGGGCTCGATCCCGGCCCTGCGGCACTCCACCTCCCACACACTGCGCAGAGCGCGCAGCGTCGCGAGGTCCGGGCCCAGCACGGTGAGCGCCAGCCCACCCGGCAGCCGCACCCGGGGCAGGTCCGATCCCGGACGGCGGCAGACCGCGCCCCCGCCGAAGGCGGCGTTCAGCGGGATCGCCCGGGCTTTCAGCAGCGCGCTGAGAATCTCACCCTGGGCGGGACCCAGGTAGTCGTCCGGCGGCAGCTGCTCGTACCCGTTGAACCACGCCTCGTCGATCCGCACGCCGAGCCCGGCATCGTTGACCAGCTTGAGAACGCCCTCGATATGGTCGCCGTCGACGTGGGTGAGGACGAGCAGCTCGAGGTGCCGGCGGTCGGCGGGCAGCTCGGCCAGGCGCGCGGCGAGGTGGTCGTAGCAGCGGGCCGGCCCGCCGTCGACGAGAACCCGGTGCGGCGCGAGCGGATCGCCGTACTCGAGCAGGATGCTGTCACCCTGCCCCGCCGGAAGAACGCTCACGTCGAACATAGCCACGGAGTATCCGCCTCGACCGGCCAACTGTGTGTCAGATCACAGTCACTGCCCGTCCGGAGGCACTTCCTGGTCCATCCCCGACTGCCCCGCGTCGTGCGGCCACGGCTCGGGATCCGGCACGCGCCCCCACCACCAGCCACGATCCACCTCGGAGGCAAATTCGCGAGTGTGCGTACGGAAGGCCGAGTCGATGGCCTCGAGCGCACGCTGGAACGGCCCAGCGACCTCGGCCGGCACCTTCACGCGCGACAGGTCATCCCGTACCTCCAGATCTTGGCGGTAATAGTCGCGCGGATACCAGCCGTCGGGCGGCCAACCGGACGTCATCCGCACGGTAAGCGCCTCCCACGCCCGCAGCTTCGTGGTGGCGGACCAGAGATCGTCGCCCGTCTCCGGGATCAGACCACGCTTCCCCAGCACATCGTCGAACGCGTCCGCGATCGGGTGTGGCACCGCATGGTCCTTGATGACCTCGGGCTGCAGCGCCACCCGAACCTGCGGCAACAGTGCCACCGGCCGTTCCACCGCATCGATCACCAATGACCCGTCGTCATTGTCCCCGGGGCCGTCGTAAACCCTGGCCCGGGTACGCGGACCCTCCGGAGCGGCAAGCCAGTACGCGCTCGGCCGCACGCCGCCCGCGTCGTAAAGAACCGGGACGCGCAGCTCGTACGCCAACTCCTCCGCCGTTTCGGCCACCGAGCGCCGCACCGCGACCGCATCGCTCACAAAGACGTCGAGCGACCACCTGATGTCACCCGTGCGGGGTTCGCAGGTACATAGCACCGCCGCCTGCCACATACGGTCTTCGGTGTTCGCCTCCGCCACATCGACCGCGTCGACCGGGACCTCGTTGATCCGGGCAAGGGCCGCTCGCAGCCGCGCGAAGGAGATGTCGCCGGCAATCAAGAGGTCGTAACCCGTCGTCATCCTGGATATGTCCCGTCGTAGATGGCCTGGGCCTTGGGAGGGCGCACCGGCGAGTACGTGGCATCCGTCGACGATCTCGTCGACGTGCCGAGCGGACATCTTCGCCCAGCCGGTGCTCATCGCATCGGTCGCGGAGCCCTGATCGGCCGTGGCGATGCCGGCCACCGCCCTGGTGGCATCGTCGTGCGTGGTCCGGACCGCGGTAGCGAAGTCGCGGGTGAAGCCGGCGAACTGGGAGACGACGTCCTCGTCGACGTACGGCCACGGCACCCCGAGGACGTTGAGGAGATTCACCACCGGGAGAGGCAGGTCATCGATGGCCATGAGTGGGACTGTAATCCCGGCGGGCGACACCTCAGAGAAAGGACCGGGCCTCGAATCCGGCCGGTACGGCTGCGGTGAGGTCAAGTTCAGCGTCGGGCCGGACTGATCGCGTGACATCACCCATAGGCCGACGTTGTTCTTCAGTATTGAACCTCTTCCCCCACCCCACGTCTGTGAGGACGACCGAGGTGAGGGAGAGACTTCAATGGAACCGCAAAGCAGGCGGGCCTTTCTGGGACTGACCGGTGCCGCCGTGGCCGGCATCGGCATCGTCAGCGTGACGGCCGCACTCAATCCGAACGACAGCGACGCCGCCACCCAGCCAACGCCGGAGGCCGAAACGCTGGCGCCGTTCCGGGACGCGCTGCGCATCCCGCCGGTCGTACGCCCCTCGTCGAACGGGCTCACCGAGATCACCGCCAAGCCGGCCCGGATCCGGCTGCACTCGCAGCTTCCGGCCACGCCGATGTGGACCTACGGCGGCCACTACCCGGGGCCGACGATCGAAGTACGCCGTGCGGAGCGGGCCCGGATCGCCTGGCATAACGGGCTCAGCGGCACGACGCCGGTCAAGGGCGTGTGGGTCGCGGCCGCGGCGGGGGGATCGCTGCTGGACGCGTACAACCGGCCCGGCGCCGAGGGCGGCAAGAGCCGTCCCGAGGTCGAGGCCCTGACCGCCTGGACCTCGACCCACCTGCACGGCGGCCACCAGCAGGCGGCCGGCGACGGCGGGCCCGACCTGGCGGTCACGCCCGGCAACACGCAGCTGGTCGAATATCCGAACGACGTCGACGCGACGCACCTCTGGTATCACGACCACGCCATGCCGGTGACCGCGCTGAACGTGCTCGCCGGCCTGATGGGCCACTACATCGTGCGTGACCGGGACGAGGACCGGCTCGGCCTGCCGTCCGGGAAGTACGAGATCCCGCTGGCCATCTCCGACGTCAACTTCGACACCGACGACAAGGGCCGGCTCACTGGGCAGATCCTGGCCAAGCGCGTGGTGCAGACTCCCCTGTCGCAGATCACCGACGACGCGCTGCCGGCCGCGGTCGCCTTCCTCGGGCCGTACACCCTGGTCAACGGCGTGGTCTGGCCCTATCTGGACGTCGAGGCGCGGGCGTACCGGTTCCGGATGGTCAACACCTCGGTCGCCCGGGCGTACCGGATGGTCGTGGTCGACCAGGCGACCGGGCAGCCGGTGAAGGGCGCCATGAAGCTCATCGGCACCGACCTCGGCCTGATCGGCAAGCCGGTCACGATCGACGAGGCGCTGACGCTGAACCCGGCCGAGCGGGCCGACATCGTCATCGACTTCGCGGCGTTCCCCGGCCGGAAACTCAAGCTGGTCAACACGGTTGCCGGGGTGCCGGCCGGCACAGCGGTCGCCGCGGCCGGTGTCGCGTTCCCCGACATCATGGAGTTCCGGGTGGGCCGCCGCACCGGCGGGGCGCTCCGGCTGCCCGCCACCCTGGCACCCTCCTTCAAGCGGCTGACCAGCGCCGATGTGCCCAAGAACGCCGTCGAGCGGTTCGTGGTGCTGTCAATCGCCGGCGGCATGCTGCAGCTCTGGGAGATGCAGGAGGTGCCGAACGACACCCAGCTCGGCGCGGGCGTGGTGCAGATCGCGCTGCCGGACGGCGTACGCACGCTGCGCCGGGTGGCGACCGCCTTCGAGGACACGACCACCTTCTTCGCCGCCGCCGGCGGCTGGGAGAAGTGGCACTTCATCAGCATCGCGCCGCCCGGCCTGGTGGTGACCCACCCGATGCACATCCACTTGATGGACTTCCAGGTGATCGGGCGGCAGGGCCTGGACGTCAGCGGTTTCGACCTGGGCGTCGGCGGCACGAAGACGCCGCTCAAGCCGGGCGCGGCGCTGCCGGTGGCGCCGGAGGAAGCTGGCAACAAGGACACGATCGGGGTCGCGCAGAACTCGATCGTCACCCTGGCCGGGCAGTACCGGTCGGGCAGCGGCCGCTATATGTACCACTGCCACATTCTCGACCACGAGGACGAGGGCATGATGCGGCCGCTGATCGTGATGCCACCGGCCGTACTGAGCATCCACCGGAAGATGGCCTCCATGCAGGCGGGGATGGCCGCCATGCCGGGGATGCCGGGGATGACCGGACACAAATGACCTGGTTGGCCGTACGCGATGACCTGGCTTGCAGCCCGGTGCCGGGCGGGGATCGACATCGCGCTCTCGTGCGGGTCTCTCGTACGGATCAACCGGAGCAGGGAGGCCGGGGCGGCGTCAGAGGCGGAATCGCTCCGCCGCCACGCGCAGCTCGCCCGAGAGGCGCGTAACCGTCGCGACCGCGTCCTGCGAGCCGGCCGCCTCCGTCTCGGTGGCGCGGGCTGCGGCGGCGACCTCGGCGATGATGGTGGCGATCCGCGCGCTGGCGTCGGCGGCGTCGGCGACGCCGCGCCCCATCTCGCCGGTCGTCGCGGTCTGTTGCTCCACGGCAGCCGCGATCGCGGCCTGATGGTCGTTGATCTCGGTGATGACGGCGCCGATCTGGCTGATCGCCGTGGTGGCCTCGCCGCTGGTCGCCTGGATCGCGGCGATGCGCCGGGCGATGTCTTCGGTCGCTGACGCGGTCTGCTGGGCCAGTTCTTTGACCTCGCCGGCGACGACGGCGAAGCCTTTGCCTGCTTCGCCGGCCCGGGCCGACTCGATCGTCGCGTTCAACGCCAGCAGGTTTGTCTGCGCCGCGATGGAGGTGATGTCGGCAAGCACCTGTTCGATGTCGGCCGAGCTGCGGCCCAGTTCCTCCATTGTCGCCGTGGTGGTCTTGACGATGTCGACGGCGCCGCTGGCCACCTGTGCGGCCAGGGCGGCCCGCCGAGCGACCTCGCCGATGGCTGTGCCCATTTCGGCCGCGCCGGCCCGCACCGCCGAGATGCTTTCCGAGGCGCTTTGGCCGGCGCCCGCCACCGCGCTGGCCTGGCCGGCGGAGTCGGACGCCCGGCGGACCACCTCGGTATTGCTGCCGGCCAGGCTGTCCGCCGCGGCGCTGAGGGTACGGGCCGACTCGACGATGGTGCCGACGGTGCCGCGCAGAGCTGTGTTGGCCGAAGACAACGCCGCAGCCATCTGTCCGACCTCGTCGCGGGAGTCGACTTGAGGAGCGCGGGTGAGATCGCCGTCGGCCAGTGCGACCAGGACTGCGTGTACGGCCAGGAGTGGACGGACGACGGCCCGGGCGACGAGCAGGCCGATGGCGATGGCGGCCAGCACCACCACGATCGACACGGCGCCCATCAGGTTTCGTTGACCGGCCTGGGCCGACGCGCTGGCGGAGGCCGCATCCTTCGCCTCATTGGTCTCCGCCTCAGACAGGGCATCAAGGGCGCCGCCGAATTGCAGATCGGCGTTGTCCAATGCACCGCCTTCGGCGAGCAGCGCGGCTCCCGAAGAGATGTCGCCGCGCTGCGCCAGCGGGATCAGTCGGCCGTCGCGGACGCTGCGCCACTGTGCGATTCCGGCTTTGGCTTCCCGTACGAGCTGGGAACTCGCCGCGTTCAGAGGCCCATGGTCGGAGATGAATTGGGTCAAAGCCTGATCGACTGCCGCGTCGGTCGTGCGCGCGTCGCTGATGACGGCGTTCTGGTCCGTCCCGGGGGCGGCCAGCAGAAGGTCGCGGACCGCGACCCGCGAATCGCCCTCCATATCGCGCAGCGTCGCCAAATCACCGAGCGGAAGCGCGGTATGCCGATACATGACGTTCGTGCGAGCGCCGGCCGCGTTCACAGCGTTCAACCCCGACCACGCCACCGCAACGATGCCTATTGCAGCCAACACGACCGGGGCCAGCACCTTGAACCGGACCGGCCAGTCGCTCAGCCACGTCGTGAACCGACGCATACGGCCCCTCCTCGCCGGCGAATCTCCGGATTCAGCATGCCCGGCGCTCGCCGGAGATGCGGCCAATCAGTGGGCCAGGAAATACCGCTTCCGCGGGCTCTAAACCAAGCCGAATCCTACTTCCTGTAGGTGAGGTTCGAGTCGTTTCCGGCGAGCCGGCCGGCTCTCCCGGGAAACCGTCACACGTCCCTGGTCGAGCGCCAGGCGCCCAGCGCGAGTGCGGCGGTGAGGTACAGCGCCAGGTCCAGATATGCGAGTCCCAGCGACGGCAGCCTGGGCTTGGCGGCCACCGCGTGTACCTGTGCCACGACGTCGCCGGCGTTGGACAGCAGGAGCCGCGACGGCAGGTAGGACCAGCCCTCCACGGCCTTGGCCGCGCCGTAGGCAAGGAACACCACCGCGATCAGGGCCGCGGTGGCGGCCGCCGGGTGGCGCAGCAGCATGCCGAGCCCCAGGCCGACCATCGTGACGACGCAAAGGTAGAGTCCCGCACCGGTTACCGACCGCAGCACGCCGGGCGCGCCAAGACCGACGTCCAGGTGCTGGCCGTGCAGGACCGCCTGACCGAGCAGGTAGCTGCCGAAGGCCAGCGCCTGCCCGATGAGCAGCGATACGCCGAGGATGGTGCCGGCCTTTCCGGCGAACGCGGCAGCCCGACGCGGCTGCGCGGTCAGTGTCGCGACGATGGTGCCGGAGCTGTATTCCGAGGTTGCCGCCAGCACGCCGAGCACGCCGAGGGCGAGTTGTGCGAAGGTCAGCCCGGCGAACGCGCTGCCGAGCGGGTCGAAGGCGGCCCGGTCGGCGACGGGCATGCTCTCCCAGCCGCGCACGGTGCTGACGGTGTCGGCCAGGCCCAGTCCGACCGTGAACACGACGGCGACGCCGAGCGCCACCCATGTCGGCCGCACCGACCACAGTTTGATCCACTCTGCGCGTACGGCCCTCATCGTGTACCGCCGCTGTGATAGGCGACGGCGCCGGCTGTGCAGGCGAAGTAGGCGTCTTCGAGCGTGGCGTGGCCGCGGCTGAACGCTTTGACCGTGTCGTCGGCGAGCAGCCGGCCGCCGCCGATGACGAGCAGCCGGTCGGCGACCAGGGCCAGTTCGCTGATGAGGTGGCTGGATACGAGGATCGTGCGTCCTTCGTCGGCCAGGCCCCGCATCAGCGCCCGGATCCAGGGGACGCCCTCCGGATCGAGGCCGTTGACCGGCTCGTCGAGTATGAGGGTCGGCGGGTCGCCGAGCAGTGCGGCGGCGATGCCGAGTCGTTGGCGCATGCCCAGTGAGAAGCTGTGTACCCGCCGGCCCGCGACGCTGGTCAGCCCGGCCCGGTCGAGGACCTCGTCGATCAGACGCCGGTCCAGGCCGTTGGTAGCGGCGAGCCAGTGCAGGTGGCGGTATGCGGTGCGCCCGCCGTGCAGGCCCGCCGCGTCGACGAGCGCGCCCGCTTCGCGTAGCGGCTCCCGTAGTGTCTTGTACGGTCGCCCGTTGACCAGTGCCCGCCCCGACGTCGGTGTGGTCAGGGCGAGCAGTGCGCGGATGGTGGTGGACTTGCCGGCGCCGTTCGGGCCGAGGAATCCGGTCACGCTGCCCGGACTCACCGAGAACGTCAGGTCCTCGACGGCTCGCCTCGAGCCGTACCGCTTCGTAAGCTGTTTGACTTCGATCACGCCCTCGACTGTGCGGCCGCGGCGGTGGCCGGGGCATCCGGCGAGAGGCATATGCCCGCAGGCAGATGCCGTGTGTCCGGCCCGGCCGTAGGGTTTCCGGCATGTCATCCGCACCCCGAGCCCCACTGCGGCACCGGCTCCGCGCGGCGCATTGGCTGGTGCTGGACGGGCTTGGTGCTGCGGCCTTCGGCCTCTTCGCGTTCGGCGTCCTCGGTGCCCGGGAGAGCCACCAGGCGCTCGCCGCCGCGGCGACCGCGCTGGCCGCGGCGACGCTGATCGCCGCTCGTCGTTGGCCGCTGGTCGCCGCGGCCGGTGCGGTTGCGGTGTTCTGGCTGTCGCCGATCTCGCCGGGGTACGCCTGGACCGCGTTGGTCCCGCTGGCGTACGCGCTCTATCGAGTGGCGGAGCGGCGGCGGCCCGCGGTCGCCGCCGCGGCGCTCGCTGCGGCCCTGACCGCGCCCGTAGCCAGCGCGTTGCCGTCGTTCGAGCACGCGGGAGGCGTGATGCCGTTCGGGCTCGTGCTGGCCGTGGCCTGGACGGTGGGGGTCGCCGTGCGCCAGCACCGGCTGTACGGCGAAGCATTGCTGCACCAGGAGACGAAGCAGGCCGAGGAGCGTGCCGTCCAGGAGCGGGCCCGCATCGCCCGCGAGTTGCATGACGTCGTCGCGCACGGGATGAGCGTCATCACGGTGCAGGCCGCGTACGGCCGTCTCATTGTCGATACCGAGCCGGCGCACGCGGCCGACGCCCTCGCAGCAATCGAGACGACCGGCCGGCAGTCGCTGGCCGAGCTCCGCCGGCTGCTCGGGGTGCTCCGGGCGGGCGACCGGGGTCCCGCCGAGGATGAACCGGCGCCGGGCCTGACGGACCTGCCGCGGTTGGCCGAGCGCACGGCGCACGCCGGCGTGCGGGTCGACGTATCGGTCAGTGGTAAGCCCGAAATGCTCGGTCCGGGTCTGGAATTGTCGGCGTACCGGATCGTGCAGGAAGCGCTGACCAACGTCGTCAAGCACGCCGGCACCGACCACGCCCGGGTCACGATCGAGCACCGCCCGGACGCCATCGTCCTGTCCGTCGTCGACCGCGGCTGCGGTGGCGAGGTCCGGCACGAGGGGCACGGACTGGCCGGGATGCGCGAGCGCGCCGCGCTCTACGGCGGCACCGTGCTGGCCGGGCCCTTACCCGACGGCGGTTTCAAGGTCAGCGCGACGCTGCGGCGACCCGTGGTCGGGGCGTCGTGACGATCCGGGTCGTCGTCGCCGACGATCAGCCGCTCGTCCGCACCGGTCTGCGCGGCATCGTGGAGACCGCCGGGGACCTCACCGTCGTCGGCGAGGCGGCGACCGGCCTCCAGGCTGTCGATGAAGTGCTGCGCCTGCGGCCCGACGTGGCGCTGATGGACATCCGGATGCCGCAGCTCGACGGCATCGCCGCCACGGAAAGGCTCACCGCGGCCGGGTCCGCGACGCGGGTGCTGATACTGACCACCTTCGATCTCGACGAGTATGTCTACGGAGCGCTACGCGCCGGGGCAAGCGGGTTCCTGCTCAAGGACGTGCCGCCGCTCGACCTGCACGCCGCCATCCGGGTCGTGGCAACCGGTGACGCGCTGCTCGCCCCCAAAGTCACGCGCCGGCTCATCGCGGCATTCACCAGCGGCACCGTCACGCCGACGAGACCGGAGCTGGACGTGCTCACCAACCGCGAGCGGCAAGTGCTCAGCCTGGTCGCCGGGGGGCTCACCAACGCCGAGATCGGCAAGCGCCTGTTCATCACGCCCGGCACGGCCAAGGTGCACGTCGCCCGGCTACTGTCCAAACTCGGTGCCCGCGACCGCGTCCAACTCGTCATCATCGCGCACCGGGCCGGCCTCGCGCCCCAGCCCTGACCTTCCCAAGCCGGCGAACGCTGCCTACTATAACCGTCGTGGCTATAGTCGGTCTGGCAATAGATCGTCCGGCCTGGGCCCGGCCGGCGCTGGTGACGGCCGGCGGACTGACGGCGGTTGCGGCTGTGCTGGCCGCGGTTCGTCTGCCGCTGCGGGATCCGACCGTGTGGGCGGAATCGTCGGCAGTGGCGGGCTCCACGGTCGCACTCGTCGCGGTGACGTGGTGGCTGACCGGCCGGGCGGCCGCGCCGGACCGGCGGATGGTGCTGACCTGGGGGCTGGGCTCCGGGCTCGGGCTCGGCGCCGTGTGGATCGCCGAGATCGCCTTCAACAACCTGACCCCGCATACGGTGTCGACGGCCGGCGCACGCGGCGTACTGGACAACATCACCTGGGCCGTCGTCGGAGTGGGCACCCTCATGGCGGCGGGCGCGGTCACGGCCCGCACTCGCCGATGGCGGTCCGGGCTGCGGGCCGGGGTGTGGTCGGGTGTCGGCAGCGGCTTGGGCGCCGCCCTGGGCGGCGCCGTACTGCTGGCCTTGTTCCGCTCGTCCGTCGAGGACGATCCCCTGATGCGCGCCGAGTGGCAGCAGCGTAACCCCGGAGTCGCCCTGCCGGCGTATGTCACCCGGGAGACGATGGCCGGCGTCGGCGGCCACCTGTGGCTGCTCGGCATGGCCCAGGGCGCCTTGCTCGGCCTGATCGCGTCGTCGATCATGATCGGCGTGATCCGCGATCGCAGCCTCGTGCAGCCGGTTCGTCATGGCGGGTGACGACACGCCGGCGCTGAGCACGGCCGCACTGCACGTGCTGCTCGCGCTCGGTGACGGGCCCCGCCACGGGTACGCGATCATGCAGACCGTCGCCACGGAGTCCGGCGGAACCGTGCAACTGGGTCCGACCACGCTCTACCGGACGCTGCGTACGCTGCATGACGCCGGCCTGGTCAGCGAGATGCCGCACGAGGATCCAACCGGGGACACCCGGCGTCGCTACTACCAGATCACCGAGGCGGGGCAGCGCGCGGCGGGCACCCAACTGCGCCGGCTACAGGCCCTGATCGACACCGCACGGGCCAAACGATTGCTGCGGCCGGGTCCGGCATGACGACCCCGGCCGGTTCCGACCTGGCCGGCGGGCTGTTCGCCGAATGGTGGCGCGAACTCGGCCGGGTGTCACGCACCTCGCCGCCCGCCGTGATTCACGGGCTACTCGCCGGCGCCCTGCTCAGCACCGCGACGATCGCCGGCAACCTCGGCCGGCTCTGGGCGACACCCCTGGGCCACCTCGGATCATGGCTGATCTGCGCGGCCGCCCTGACCGTGCTGGCACTGACCGGACGGTCCACCACCGCCGGCCCCGCCCAGGTCAGGCGCGCCTTGCGCAACGGTTTCCTCAGCGGCCTGATCGCCTTCACCTCAGCAAATCTCACCGCCACCGTCATCGTCATCACCTGCTTCGATCGACTCAGCCACGACCCACTCCAGATCACCGCGTTCACCGCGAGCCACGAGTCCGACTTCCACGCCTACCAACTGCACGAACTGCTCGGCGGCTGGGCCTACGGCAGCATCGCCGGCGCACTGCTCGGAACGCTGGGTGCCGGCCTGACAAGGATCGTGCGGTCGTAGAGCCGCCGAAGGAGCGTGCCGTATGTGCTGATTCCGCAGGGGCGCAACGACCCCATCGTCCTGGGTGGAGCCGGGTGGCGTAGCAGCCGATACAGTTGTCAATTCAGCACGGTTTCAGGCCACCCCTCCTACCGTCCCTCGACGATGCCAATCTCGCAGGAAGTGAACGCG
>NZ_JBFBAD010000149.1:0-23422 GCF_040682075.1 Actinoplanes sp. NPDC051411
CCCCCCCCCCCCGCCCGCCCCCCCCGCCCCCCCCGTATAAGGTTGCCAAGGCAACCCCGCGGTCGGCGCGGCCGCTTGATTCCGTACGCCGCCACTACTCGGCCTGGCTGTTCCTGGCTCCGGCCCTGATCCTGTTCGCGGTGTTCAAGTTCGTGCCGATGATCCGGGCGATCAGCATGAGCTTCAAGGACGTCCGCCCGTACCTGGGCGACCAGTGGGTCGGGCTCGACAATTACCGTTCGGTTCTGAGCGACAGGTCATTTCTCGAAGCCTGCTGGCATACGGTCGTCATCGCGGTCGCGCAGACCGGCGGCTCGATGCTGGTCGGCCTGATCCTGGCCCTGCTGCTGGAGGGCACCGCGCGTCACCTGTGGATCGTGCGGACGGCCGTCTTCCTGCCCACGGTCACCGCGATGGCCGTGGTCGCCGCGCTGTGGCGGATCATCTACTACCCGGCGGCCGACGGCGCGCTCAACTCGGTGCTCGGCTGGTTCGGGCTGGGCCCGTCGCAGTACCTCGACTCGCCGCACACCGCCTTGATCAGCGTGCTCGGCGTCGGGATCTGGCGCAGCGCCCCCTACGACATGATGATCTTCCTGGCCGGGCTGGCCGGGGTCGACCGCACGCTCTACGAGGCGGCCGAGGTCGACGGGGCCTCCATCTGGCAGCGCCTCACCAAGGTCACGTTCCCCGCGCTGCGCCCGGTGTTCGGCATCGTGCTGACGCTGGCCGCCATCCGCGGGCTACGCGTCTTCACCGAGATCTACCTGCTCACCAACGGCGGCCCGAGCGGGTCGACCGAGGTGGTGATGACGTTGGTCTACAAGCTCGGTCTGGAGCGGAACGAGCTCGGCGTCGCCTCGGCCGGGGCCATGCTCCTGCTGGTCGCGACCGTCGTGCTGACGCTCATCGTGCAGTACCGCCGCCGAAGGGGAGTGGCCCGGTGAACCGGCGCATGGACACGGCCCTCGGTCTCGGCGGGGCACGAGGCCCGGTGGGCCTCACGGTCAAAATCATCCTGTACGCGGTGGTCGTCTTCGTCTTCGCCGGCCCGCTGCTGGCCCTGCTGGTCAGCGCGTTCGGCAAGGTCACCGACCCGACGAAGCTGTCGCTGATCCCGCACGGCTTCACGATCGACAACTTCACCGAGGCGTTCCACCAGGGTGTGCTGCGCTACCTGGCGAACTCGCTGATCGTGGTCGGCGGCGGGTTGCTGCTGCAGATTCTGGTCAGCATCTCCGCCGCGTACGCCCTGGCGCGCAAGCAATTCCCTGGATTGCGCCTCGTCCTTCTCCTGATCCTTTCGACCATGATGTTGCCCGAGGAGATCCTGGCGATCCCGCTCTCGCTGGTCCTGGCCGACGTCCCGGTCATCCACGTGAACCTGATCGGCTCGCTGGCCGGCATGATCGTGCCGCTCGGCGCGTGGGCGTTCTCGATCCTGGTGATGACCGAGTTCATGAAGGAGGTGCCGGTCGAGCTGGAGGAGGCGGCCCGCCTCGACGGCGCCGGCGACTTCCGCATCTTCTTCTCGGTCGTGCTGCCGCTGTGCCGGCCCGCGCTCGGCGTCATCGGCATCTTCGGCTTCAACATGATCTGGGACCAGTACGTCCTGCCGCTGCTGGTGGCGCAGGACTCGTCGAAGTTCACGCTCGCCCTGGCGCTGCGCAGTCTCCGGGCCGACGACACGGTCGGCACCGGCGTGGTGATCGCGTCGGCGCTGCTGGCCCTGCTGCCGTCGGTCATCGCCTTCCTCGCGCTGCAACGCCAGTTCATGCGCGGCCTCACCTCGGGAGCCATCAAGGGATGAAGATTCGCGACGTTGTGGTCACGCCGATCGCCTTTCCCGATCCGCCTCTGCTGAACTCCGCGGGCGTGCACGAGCCGTGGGCGCTGCGCACGATCGTGCAGGTCTTCGCCGATTCGTTCGTCGGCCTGGGGGAGACCTATGGGGACGCTCCGCATCTGGCGCTTGTCCAGTCAGCTGCTTCGGAACTGATCGGCCTCGATATTTACGACTTGTCCGGTCTGAGACGGCGGGTC
This sequence comes from Actinoplanes sp. NPDC051411, assembly GCF_040682075.1. Taxonomy (NCBI): domain Bacteria; kingdom Bacillati; phylum Actinomycetota; class Actinomycetes; order Micromonosporales; family Micromonosporaceae; genus Actinoplanes; species Actinoplanes sp. NPDC051411. Next base: position 2,044 of record NZ_JBFBAD010000149.1, read on the forward strand.
GCGTCGACGCTCGGCGCCGTCGACACTCCGGACAAACACGGCTTGACCGGCGACTCCACCGCGGCGAAGACCTTGGCTCGCGTGGTGTCGCCGTTCGAGGTCGCGCTGCTCGATCTCCAGGGCCGTTTCACCGGCCGGCCGGTCCATGACCTCCTGGGCGGCAAGGTGCGCGACCGGGTCCCGTTCTCGGCCTACCTGTTCTACAAATGGGCCGGCCACCCCGACGCCGAGCCGGACGAGTGGGGAGCCGCCCTCGACGAGGAGGGCATCGTCGACCAGGCCCGCACGATGATCGACCAGTACGGCTTCGGCTCGATCAAGCTCAAGGGCGGCGTCTTCCCGCCCGCCCAGGAGATCGCCGCGATCCGGGCGCTGCGGGACGCCTTCCCCGGTCTGCCGCTGCGCCTCGATCCCAACGCGGCCTGGACCGTCGAGACGTCGATCAAGGTTGCGTCGGAGACCGCCGGGCTCCTCGAATATCTGGAAGACCCGACCGGCGGCCGCCGCGGCATGGCCGATGTGGCGGCCAAGTCGCCGATGCCCCTGGCCACCAACATGTGCGTGGTCGCCTTCGACGACCTTCCCGAAGCCGTCGAACTCGGCTCGGTCGGCATCGTCCTGGCCGACCACCACTACTGGGGCGGCCTGCGCGCCTCGGCCGAACTGGCCGCGATCTGCCGCACCTGGGGCATCGGCCTGTCCATGCACTCCAACAGCCACCTCGGCATCAGCCTGGCCGCGATGACCCACCTGGCCGCGGCCACGCCCAACCTCGGCTACGCGGTCGACACCCACACGCCGTGGCAGTCCGGGGTGGACGTCGTCGCCGACCCGCTGGTCATCAGCGACGGGTCGGCCGAGGTTCCCGGCACCCCCGGGCTCGGCGTCACGCTCGACGAGGACGCGCTGGCCCGGCTCCACGAGAACTGGCTGCGCTGCGGCATCCGGGAACGCGACGACACCGGCTACCGGCAGCGGGTCGAACCGGGTTACGTCAAGCGGAGGCCCCGATGGTGAGCGGACACGCCTACCCGTGGGACGTGCTGGGCGATCCGGCCTTCGTCTCCCGCTGCCCGGACAGCGTCACGCTCGCCGCCGCCTACCACTCGACCCGGGCCGCGACGCCACTGCACCCCGAGCACCAGATCGTCGAGGCGCGCTGGGCCGCCCTCTACCGGCCCACCCGGTCGGACGCCTGGAAGGGCCAGGATCTGCGCCCCCTCGAACCGGACTGGGTGACCTCGCCGGACGCCTTCGGCGACGCGGCGGCCATCCTGAAGAAGGCCGGGAAGCGGGTGACGGCCTGGATCGTGCTCACCCACAACACCCGGCTGGGCACGCGGCGACCGGACGTCGCGGTGGTCAATTGCTTCGGCGAGGTCTATCCGTACGCGCTGTGCCCGGCCCACCCCGAAGTGCGCGACTATGCGGCGACGCTGGCCGCCGAGGCCGTACGCGACGTCGAACTGGACGCCGTCTCCCTGGAGAGCTGCGGCCAGCTGGGCCTCGCCCACCTCGGGCACCACGAGAAGACCGACGGCGCGTGGACCCCGGCCGTGGCCGCCCTGCTCTCGATCTGCTGCTGCACGGCATGCCAGTCGGCGTGGTCGGCGGAGGGCCTCGACTCGCCGTCGGTGGTGGCCGCGCTGCGCGAGGCGGTCCGCAACCCGGCCGCCGAGGCGTCACCGGCCGTGCTCGCGACGCTGCTGAGCATCCGCCACCGCCACACGGACCTGCTGCGCCGCCAGGTGCTGGCGTCGTTGCCGGGCCTGCCGGTCACCCTGCACGCGCAGCCCGACCCGTGGGCGACCGGCCCGTCACCCGGTCTGACACCGACCGCCGAGGACGACGTCGACGCGCTGCTGGTGCCGTGCTGGCCGTTGACCGAGGACAGCGTCGAGGCGGTGCGCCAGGCGTCGACGACGGGACTGCCGGTCGACGCGTACGTCACGCTGCTGCCGCCCGCCCAGCCGGCGGATCTCCCGGCGCATGTCCGCCGCCTGCGCGAGGCCGGCGCCAGCCGGTTGAGCCTCTACCACCTGGGCCTGGCGCCGGCCTGGCGCCAGGAGCTGTTCGCGACGCTGGCCGAGGCGTTCGGCACTTAGCCCAGCCCGCCGCCCCACCCGAGAGCAGCCCGCCCCACCCCAGAGCCCGCCGCCACCCCAGAGCCCGCCGCCACCCCAGAGCCCGCCGCCACCCCAGAGCCCACCGCCACCCCAGAGCCCACCCTCCCGGGGGTTCCTCCCTTTTCGATTTTGGCGGATGAACGACCGACCAGACGGAAAAACCGAACCGCCTGTGGATAGCCCCGCCCCTGTGGACAACCCCAATCCCCAAGAGGAGTCATCGTGTACAAAAGGGCAGCGGCGCTGGTCGCCGCGGGAGCACTCGTCCTGACGTCCGGCGCGCAAGCCTATGCGGGCCCGGCCAAACTGGCCGAGACCCCCACGGCCGACCCCGGCAACGCCACGATCAGCATCGACGCCGCCCACCCCGGCAGCCGGCTGGCCGGCGACGCCGTCGGGCTGTCGTTCGAGGAGCGCGAGCTCGGCATCGGCAACCTCGATGCGAGCAAGGGCAACATGGTCCAGCTGTTCAGGACGCTCGGCGCCAGCAACGTGCGGATCGGCGGCAACACGCTCGACCGCGACAGCCTGTGGGTTCCGGCCGGGCAGCAGCCGCCCAACCCGAAGCCCGACTGGGTGCAGGACATCGTCACGCCCAACGACGTCAAGCGGCTGCGGGGCTTCCTCGACGCGACCGGCTGGAAGGCCGAGGTCGGCGTCAACGTCGGCCGGTGGGATCCGGCGCTCGGCCGGGACCAGGCGCGCAGCCTGCAGAAGATTCTCGGCCCGAAGCTCAACGCGGTCGAGTGCGGCAACGAGCCCGACCAGTGGCCGGGCAAGGGACTGGCGCCGGCCGACTTCGACTACACGCAGTACCACGCGCGCTGGGCGGCCTGTGCCGACGTCGTCGGCTCCAGCCGGATCGCCGGCCCGGACACCGCCGGCACCTCGTCGAGCTGGGCCGCGAGCCTGGCCGCCGACGAGGGCAAGCGGATGAACATGCTGACGGTCCACCAGTACGCCTCCGGCCCCGACATCACGATCGACAAGATGCTGGCGCCCGGGCAGATCACGAGCCAGCTCAGTTCGGTCTCCGCGAACCTTGCCGCCGCCGGCAAGGCGGGCCTGCCGATGCGGGTCGACGAGGCGAACTCGGCCTACAGCGGCGGCATCGACGGGGTCAGCAACGTCTACGCCTCGGCGCTCTGGGTGATCGACTACGGGCTGTCGATGGCCCAGGCCGGGCTTCAGGGGGTCAACATCCACGGCGGCCTCGGCGTCTGCAACGACCCGATCTGGAACGGCAAGTTCCAGCGCTACACGCCGATCTGCGCCTCGAACACCGCGTACGAGCTGGCCCAGGTCTATCAGGTGATGCCGATCTACTACGGCATCTGGATGGCCCGGCAGATGGGTCCGGGCCGCTTCCTTCCGGTCACGGTCTCGTCCGGGACCAACATCTCCGCGTACGCCGTCCGGGGCGACGACGGCCGCACCCGCATCGCTCTGGTGCAGAAGGACGCGACCACGAACGCCCCGGTCCACGTGTCGCTCAGCGTCGGGAAGGCCGGCGGAACGGCCAGGGTGCTACACATGACCGGCGACGCCCTCAACGGCACCGCGACGACGATCCAGGGCGCCACCGTCGACCCGAGCGGCCGGCTCACCCCCGGCCGGCCGGACACCGCCCGGGTCACGAAGGGGACGCTGGAACTGGACGTCCCCTCCGGCAGCGCGACGATCGTGACGTTCTAGGGCTTACGCCCGACGGCCACCAGTGCGGTCGGCTGCGGTGGCACCTCGTCCTCCTCGGGGTCGGGGTGCCACTCGTTGGCGATGACGACGCCGGGCGGGACCAGCTCGAACGCGGTCTCGACGAGGGCCGCGATCTCCGAGCGGGTACGCATGACGACCGGGGTGGGCGTCTTCTCGTACAGCTTGATGGCGGCCTTCAGACCGGCCTGGCTCTCCGGGGTCCGCTCCGGGCCGGCGTGCGAGACGACGAGGTGGCTGCCCCGCGCGAGGGTGTCGCCGATCCGTTTGATGATCGAGCCGGGGTCGTCGCTGTCGGGCAGGAAGTGCAGCACCGCCACCGTCAGCACGGCCACCGGCTCGGCGAAGTCGAGGAAGTCGAGCACCGCGGGGTTGAACAGGATGCTCTCGGGGTCGCGCAGGTCGCCCCGGACCGCCCTGGCCCGGGGGTTTCCGGTGAGCAGGCTGCGGCTCTGCTCGACCGCGATCGGGTCGATGTCGACATACATGATCTTCGACGACGGGTCGACGCCCTGGGCCATCTCGTGCACGTTGCCGACGGTCGGGATGCCCGAGCCGATGTCGAGGAACTGCCGGATGCCCTGCTGGGCGAGCCGGCGCACGGCCCGCCCGAGGAATGCCCGGTTGGCCCGGCCCACGAGGCCCGCGGTGGGGAACACCTTCAGCGCGTTGTCCCAGAACTCCCGGTCCACCGCGAAGTTGTGCACACCGCCCAGCGCGTAGTCGTAGATCCGGGCCGCGTTCGGCACCGTGATGTCGACACCCTCCGGGACCCACGCATCCGATTCGGTCACCGTCAACCCCCGCTCGATCGATCGTCCTCAGTCGACCGTCAACCCTAGTGGGGATCGGCGATTCAGGGCACCACGCAATGCGGCCCGGGAGCCGACGCCGAGCTTGGGGAAGACGCGGCCGAGGTGGGAGCCGACCGTACGCGGCGACACCAGCAGCCGTTCCCCGATCTGCCGGTTGGTCAGCCCCTCGGCCGCGAGTTCGGCCACCATCGACTCCTGCGGCGTGAGGCGTTCGGGATCGCCGGCCCGGGTCGCGGCGGTGGCGTCCCGTTCGGAGCGGGCCCGCTCGGCCCACGGCCCGGCGCCCAGCCGCTCGAACGTCTCCACGGCCGACGTCAAAACCCGGCGGGCGTCTTTCGGCCGCCGATGGCGGCGCAGCCAGCGACCGTACGCGAGTTCCCCGCACGCCCGTCGGAACGCCGCCGGATCGTCGAGCTCGCCCGGCCGCATCGCCACGACCGGCCGCCCGGGCGGCTTCCCGGGCCGACTCAGGGCGTCGGCCAGGCCGGCCCGCGACGAGACGCCCAGCTTGGGGTAGAGGTCGCCGAGGTAGGTGCCGATCGTGCGGCCGGACAGGAACAGCCGACGGCCGATCTCGTTGTTGGTCAGCCCGGTTGCGGCCAGCTCCGCGATCCGCCGTTCGACCGGAGTCAGGGTCAGCTCGTTGGGCATGGCATCAGCCTGCGAAACGGTGGCCGCCCCGGGAATTCGTCATTCGACGGCGGTTTCGGGGCCGAGGGAGTGTGCCGGGCGCGGCGCTAGGGTCAAATGTCGCTGCGCGAATATCTCGGGTTACGTCAAGATACCCAGGTCGGTGCGTTGCCTCGGCAAGACCATGAGAGCAGGATCGCCTGCAGGGCGGCCGTTTCCATGATCGGAGGCTCGGGTGACCGCGCTGCCGCAGCACGCCGCGCCGCGCCTCGTCGGGAGGACGCGGGAGCTGCGTGTGCTCGGCGAGACGGTCCGCGCCGCGGCGGCCGGGGGAGCGGCGCTGCTGGTCGTCGGCGAGGCCGGCATCGGCAAGAGCGTGCTGCTCGACGCGGCGGCCGAGCAGGCGGCCGCGGCCGGCCTGCGGGTGCTGCGGGCGGCCGGGGTCGAGTTCGAGGCGGGCATCAGCTTCGCCGGGCTCAACCAGCTGCTGCTGCCGATGCTGCGGCTGGTGCCGCACCCGCCGGCGCTGCGGGTCGCGCTCGGGCTGGAGGCCGGCCCGGCACCTGACTACCTGGCGGTGTCCAACGCGGTCATCGAGTTGCTCGCCTCGTCGCCGCCGGTGCTGTTGATCGTCGACGATCTGCCGTGGCTCGACCGGTCGAGCGCGCTGGTTCTCGGGCTGGTCGCGCGGCGGCTCACCGGGCTCGCGGCCGGTCTGCTGGTCGCCCAGCGCACCGGGTCGAGCAGCTTCTTCGAGCACGGTGGTCTGCCCCGGCTCGACGTGCCACCGCTGTCCTCGCAGGCCAGTGGCGAGCTGCTGCACGAACGGCACCCGCGGCTGCCGTCCCGGGTTCGGCAGCGCATCCTCGACGAGGCCCAGGGCAACCCGCTCGCCCTGGTCGAGTTGCCGGCCTCACCCGGCAGCACCGGCGGAGGCGCGATCGCGCAGCGCCTCCAGGACCTGTTCGCCGAGCGGATCGCCGGGTTGCCGCCACGCACCCGTGAGCTGCTGCTGCTCGCCGCCCTCTCCGGCCAGGCCGACCTGCGCACGGTGGCCGGGGCGCTTTCCGACGTGACCGGCCTGCGCGCGGTGGCCGGGGCGCTGTCGGACGGGGCCGAGCGGGGCACGGTGGCCGGGGCGCTTTCCGACGTGGCCGAGCGCGTGGGGGTCGCAGCGCTTTCGGGGGCGGTCGCGCCGCGTACCGGAAACGGCGCCGCAGGCGCCCTCGGTGACCTCGACCCCGCGCTCTGGCAGGGTCTGGTCAGCGTCGACCGGGTCACCGGCCGCATCAGCTTCCGGCACCCCCTCAGCCGTCTCGCCGTCGTCGAGTGCTCCACCCTGGTCGAACGCCACCTGGCCCACCGCGTCCTGGCCTCCCGCGCGCCCGACCCGGTGCGCCGCGCCTGGCACCTGGCCGACGCCACGATCGAACCGGACGAGGCCGTGGCGGCCGAACTGGAGAGCGCCGCCCACCTGGTCATCCGGCGCGGCGACGCGGTCACCGGGGTCGAGCTGCTGACCCGGGCGGCCGAGCTGACCCCCGAACCGGGCGCCCGTGCCTGCCGGCTCGCCGAGGCGGCCACGATCGGCGCCGAGGTGACCGGCGAACTCGGCGACGCCGAGGAACTCGTCGCGGCGGCCACCCGCGCGGCCGGCGACCCGTCCGGCTCGATGCAGCTGTCGATGGCCGCGGCCAGCCTGCTGTTCAACCGCGACTGCGCGGTCGACACCCCGCACCGGCTGCTCACGCTCGCCCTCTCGGCGCACGCCGGGCACGTCGACCCGGGCCTGGAAGCGGAGGCGCTGCAGCTGCTGCTGATGGTCTGCTACTTCGGCGGCCGGCCTCCGCTCTGGGAGCCCTTGCACGCCGGCCTCCGGCGGCTCGGCGCCGGCGCGCCGGCGACCTTGCGGATCCTGGAGGGTACGTTCGCCGACCCCGTCCACCGCGCGCTTCCCGTGCTGCCGCTGCTCGACGAGGAGATCCAGAAACTCGGCCAGACCGACGACCCCATGCTGATCATGCGACTGGGCGTCGCCGCCGTGCACGTCGACCGGATCGCCGGCTGCCAGGAGGCCCTGTGGCGGATCGTCGAGGACGGCCGCCGGGGCGGCGCGGTCTCGGCCGCGATCAACGCGCTGACCACCCTGTCGGTCGAGGCCTGGACCGGCGGCCGCTGGGACGAGGTCGTGGAACTGGTCGAGGAGGGCGTCGCGCTGGCGCGGGCCCACGGTTACCTGCGCTACTCGTGGATCCTGGCCGGCTACGTCGCCGGTCTGGTGCGGGTCACCCGCGGCATCGACGCGGGCGGCGAGGCGGCCGAGGAACTCGACCACTGGGCCGGCCCGCGCGGTGCCATGATCGCGCACGCCTTCGCCCGCCAGATCCGCTGCCTGGCCGCGCTGTCCCAGGGCGACTACGAGACCGCGTACCGGGAGGCCACCGCGCTGATCCCGCCCGGCGCCCTGCCGACCCACCTCCCGAACGCGGTCTGGATGGTCCTCGAGTTCGTCGACGCGGCCGTCCACACCGGCCATCTCGACGAGGCCCGTGCGTTTGTGGCGGCCCTCGACGCGTTCCGGCTCGGGGAGGTGTCGTCCCGGCTCGCCCTGACCGTCGGCGTCGCTCGCGCGCTGGTCGCGCCCGAGGAAGAACGGCTGGCGCTGTTCGAGGCCGCGGTGTCGTCGCCGGATGCCGCGTCGTGGCCGTTCGACCTCGCCCGGGCCCAGCTGTTCTACGGCGAGGCGCTGCGCCGGCGCCGCCGCATCACCGCGGCCCGTCGCCGTCTTGCCGCCGCCCGGGCCGTCTTCGACGCGCTGGGCGCCGGCCCGTGGTCGGCCCGTGCCGCGAACGAGCTCCGGGCGACCGGCCTGCCCCGGGCCACGGCCGCCCACCCGGCCGACGCGGTGCTGACCGCCCAGGAGTGCGAGATCGCCCAGCTCGCGGCGACCGGCCTGACCAACAAGGAGATCGGCGAGCGGTTGACGCTGTCGCCGCGCACGGTCGCCGCCCATCTCTATCGCGCGTTTCCCAAGCTGGGGATCAGCTCCCGGGCCGCGCTGCGGGATGCTCTGTCGGCCTTGGACGGGCCCGAGCAGCTCTGAACCGGGTGCCCGCGCGCGCGGGAAAACGAGGAAACTTGTTTCTCGCTATTTCTCAACTGGAAGCGGCGCACATCGATTGACATCGAGATAGCTCGATTTCTAAGATCAGGAAAACGATTTCCTTCACCGCTCCGAAGGAGAAATGCCGATGTCACGACGACTGGGCAGATGGCTGGCCGGGCCGGCGATCGCGGTGCTCGCGCTGGTCGCGTCGCCCGCGGTCCCGGCTCAAGCGGCGGTCGACAGCATGACCGTCGACATGTCGACCTACGGCGGGACGCCGACCTACCGGGCGTCCGGCTTCATCTACGGCCTCGCGCAGAACGGTTCCACCCCGTCCGCGTCGCTGCAGAGCCAGATCAAGGTCAAGACCATGCGGGCCGGCGGCTCGCAGATCGGCTGCCCGAACGGCGGCTACGTCAACGGCGGCTACACCGCCCGCTGGAACTTCATCAAGGCCTACTACGCGCGGGCACGCGGCACCGGCGCCCACTTCAGCCTGCTGGTCTCCGGCATGTGGGGCTCCGACGGCGTCTGCACCGTGCCGCGCTGGCCGGGCGACAGCGGAAACTGGACGGAGTACACCGCGTTCATCAACCAGCTGATCGCCGACGCCAAGGCGAACGGCATGACCGGCTCGGACGTGCGCTGGGACCTCTGGAACGAGCCGAACATCTTCTTCTGGGGCCGCACCCAGAGTCAGTACCTCGAGATGGTCAAGCGGGGCACGCAGATGGTGCGGGCGGCCATCCCGGGCGCGGTCATCGAGGGCCCGAGCTATGCCGGGGTGCCCACGAGCGGCAACGCGTGGTGGAACACCTATCTCGACTACGTCAAGGCCAACAACGTCGTGCCCAACATCATGAGCTGGCACGACCTGCCCGGCGATCCGGCCACCGACAGCGCCAACCTGGCCGGCATGCTGTCCTCGCGCGGCCTCAGCGTCGCCGGGGAGTCGGTCAACGAGTACGGCGCCTTCGGCGACGAGCAGCAGCCGGGCCCGTCCGCCTGGTACATCGCCCGGCTCGAGCGCTGCAACTGCGACGGCGCCCGCGCCAACTGGGGCATGGTCGGCCAGACCCCCTCGCTCTACGACACGATGGGCTGGCTGGTCACCGCGAACGCCGGCCAGCCGATGGGCCAGTGGTGGGTCTACCAGCGCTACGCCTCGCAGACCGGCCAGCGCACCAAGATCACGGCCGGTTCGAGTCACGACGGCACGGTCTTCCAGGACTCGTCGGCCCGGCGATCGGTCAGCGTGCTGGGAGCGAAGGCCGGCGGCGCGCAGGGCGCCATCGACATCCGGTACGCGAACCTGCCGTCCTGGCTCGTCAGCGGCGGCTCGGTCAACGTGCTGGTCGAGCGCATGCCGTCGACCAACGCCTACGTCAGCGCCCCGACCGTGGTCTCCAGCGGCCGGATGACGGTGTCCGGCAACGCGGTCACGGTCAGCGTCAACTGGGCGAGCGCGAAGGACGCGTACGCCATCACCCTGACGCCGTAGGCGTCAGCTCTCGCCCAGCCGGGCCAGGATGTCGGCCGCTTCGAGCAGCGCCGCCCGCTCGGAGCCGGTCAGCGAGGCCATCGCGCCGGCCAGCCACTCGTCGCGTTGCCGCATGTCGGCACCGAGGGTGGCCCGGCCGGCGACGGTGAGCCGGATGCGGTGGGTGCGCTTGTCGACCGGGTCGGGGTAGCGCTGGACCAGCCCGTCGCGCTCCAGCTCGGCCAGCACCCGGGTCACCGACTGGGGCTGGAGCCGGTCGGCGGTGGCGAGCTCGCCGGGGGAGAGGTCGCCGCGGCGGGCCAGGTGCCCGAGGAGGCTGGTCTTGGTGAGGCTGAGCCCGGCCGGCGACCGCTCGCCCTGCAGCCGCCGCGACAGTCGCTGCACACCCTCCCGCACGGCGGCGGCCTCGGCCAAAGCGTCCATCCGCGAAGTCTAGGTGGCCCCTAGATATTAAGCAGCTACGTACTATATCTTACGCAAGTGCGTAAGATTTTCGTGCTGGCCGGGCCACTCGCCGCGACCGTGGGAACGCTGGCCATGCTGCTCCACCTCGGATTCGGCGACGCCGGCATGCTCGTTCTCGGCGGCGCCCTCTGCGTCACCCAGGCCCGCCGCCCGGCCGAGGCGTCGGTGGCCGCCACCCTGGCCCGGCTCCCATTGATGGTGCTGGCGACCTGCGGCCTCGGCCTGATCTTCGCCCACTCGACGGCCGGCGCCGACGTGGTCTATCTCGCGGTCTTCCTGGCCGCCCGCCTGGCCTGGCGCCTCGGGCCGGCCTTCGACACCGCGGGCCGCGCGGTGCTGCTGCCGCTGATCTCCTTGTTCCTGGCCCCCCAGGTCGAGCTGGCCCACCACCCGGCAACCGGCATCCTCCAGGTCCTCGTCGCCACGATCGTCGCCGCCGCGTGGGGCCTGCTGATGCCCCGGCTCTGGAAACCCGGCCCGCCCTCCTTCGCACCGCTGGCCGCCGCGGTCCGCTCCGGCCGCGGCGTGCGGACCGCGGCGCTCGAACTCGACTCGCAACTGCCGCCCAACGCCACCGCCGCCCGCCTCGCCGTCCTCGCGGTCGAGGCAAGCGGGTCCACCCCGGCGCTGGCGACGGCCAAGGCTGCCTTGGCCGATCTACCGCCGGCCGAATCTCCGGAGACCGTGGAGCCGGACGAGCGCTCCGCTTCCGTCCGGCTCCACGTCCGTACGCGGTTGGCCCTCCAAAGCACCACCGCGGTCGCCCTCGCCTTCCTCGCCGGGCAGCAGCTGTTCGGCAACCACTGGCCGTGGACGGTCATCACCGTCCTGACCGTCAGCCTCCGCGCCACCTCCCGCGGCGAGGTAGCGGTCACCGCGGCCGAACGCCTGATCGGCGCCCTGGCCGGCACCGTGATCGCGACCGTGGTCGGCATCCTGGCCACACCGTTCCCGCCCCTCGGCACGCTCCTGATCGTGGCCGTCCTCGGCGTGGGCCTGGTGCTGCGGCAATACAACTACGCCTGGTGGGCGGCGGCGATGACCGCGTCGCTGAGCCTGCTCTACGGCCTGCTCGGCGAACCGGCCGGCCTCGACCGCCTCGGCGAACGCCTGCTGGCCATCCTGATCGGCGGCGCCTGCACGGTCCTCCCGTTCGCGCTGCTGTCCCCGATCCGCACCCGAGACGCCGTCCGCCGCCGCCTCGGCGTCACGTTGCGGCTGCTGGGCGCGGCCTTGAGGGAGGGCCCGACAATCCAGAACGTGCGCGCCGCCGACCACTCGATCGAGGAACTGCGGCTACGCGCCCGCCCACTCCACCTCACGGCCCGCCTCCGCCCGACCGACGAGGCATCGTGGGCGGCAACCCTGATAGCGTCCGTGCCGGCCTTGCACGCAGCCGCCCTCGACCCGGCCGCGGGCGCCCGCACAGCCCTGGCCGGCGACGTGCGCACCGTCTCCGCCGCCCTCCGCCAAACGTGATTCCCGCCCTGCTCTGTTCCGGCTTGGCCTGTTCCGGCTTGGCCTGTTCCGGCTTGACCTGTTCCGCCTCCGGCCCGGCCTGTCCCGGCTTCTGCCGCTCGGCCCGGCACGCTCCCCCTCCGGCCCGGCCTGCCCCGGCTCGCGCCTCTCGGCCCAGCCCACGCCACCCCGCCCGGGCACTGGGCGGGGGTGAGTTAAGCAGCGGGGTGCGACATTTTCGCGCAGCTGTCCACAGCGGGGTGCGGGTTGACGGCGTGGCGTGGGAAGCGCAGCCGCGCGGCTCAGCCCGGCTCACGCCAGCCGGCCCACGCCACCCGGGGCGCTGAGTGGGGCTGAATTAGGCAGCGGGCTGTGGCATTTCGCGCAGCTGTCCACAGCGAGGTGCGGGTTGACGGGGTGCCGGGGGAAAGCGCAGCCGCGCGGCTCAGCCCGGCCCACCCCACCCGACCCAACCACCTCGGGCACCGGGTGGGGCTGAGTTGAGCAGCGGGCTGTGACATTTTCGCGCAGCTGTCCACAGCGAGGTGCGGGTTGACGGGGTGCCGGGGGAAAGCGCAGCCGCGCGGCTCAGCCCGGCCCACCCCACCCAGCCCAACCACCAGGGGCAACCGGGTGAGGTGGGTTAAGCAGGCGGGTGTGACGTTTTCGCCCAGCTGTCCACAGCGGGGCGCAGGTTGACGACCTGTCAGGAAAGCCCAACCGCCCACCCCACCCGGACACTGGGCGGGGTGACTTAACCAGCCGGGTGTGACATTTCGGACGACTGTCCACAGGTGCGCACGGCGTACCGGAAAAGCGCAACCTCGCCCCCGGCCTGAGGTCAATGCCGGTACGTGGCAACGACCTTGTGCAACTGGTCGCTCATCGCGGCCAGCTCGTGCGCCGCGTCGACGGCCCGACTGACGCTCGTGTTCGTCGACTCGGTCGCCGTCGCTACCGCCGACACCGTCTGGGCGATGCGGTCGGTGCCCGCGGCCGCGTCGCCCACGCTGCGGCTGATTTCCGCCGTCGTGGCGGTCTGTTCCTCGACCGCCGACGCGATGGTGTGCTGCATCGCGCTGATCTCGGAGATCACCTCGGTGATCCGCTCGATCGAGGCGATCGCCTCTGCGCTCTCCTGCTGGATGGCGCTGACCTGGTCGGCGATCTGCTGCGTTGCCTGGGCGGTCTCCTGGGCCAGGTCCTTGACCTCGCCCGCCACCACCGCGAAGCCCTTCCCGGCCTCGCCGGCCCGGGCCGCCTCGATCGTGGCGTTGAGGGCGAGCAGGTTGGTCTGGGCCGCGATCGAGTTGATCGTGGCGATCACCGAGCCGATCTCCTCTGACGCCTGGCCGAGCCGGGCGACCGTGGTCGACGTCGCCTGGACCGCCTGCACGCCCGAGGTGGCGACTCCGGCCGCGTGTTCGGCGTTGCGGGCGATTTCGCGGATCGACACGCTCATCTCCTCGGTGCCCGCGGCCACCGTCTGCACGTGCCGCGACACCTCGCCCGCGCCGTCCGCCGCCGAACCGCTGTCCTGGCTGCTCGCGACCGCCTGCCGGCCGATGTCGGTCATCAGCCCGGTCAGCGCGGTGCCCGAGGCACCGACCGAGCGGGCGACCGTGGTCATCTCGCCCAGCAGCTCGCGGATCTTGCCGATCGCGGTGTCCAGGCTGGCCGCCATGGCGCCCAGTTCGTCGCGGCCGTTCACGTCGGCGCTGCGGGTGAGGTCGCCCGCCGCCACGGCGTCGAGCACGTCGCGGACCCGCCGCAGCGGCCGCACGATCGCCCGGGCGATCACGATGACCAGCCCGGCCGCGATCAGAACACCGACGACCAGGGCGATGAGCATGCTCCGGCGGGCCGCTTTCGCGGCGTCGGCGGCTTCCGTACGCTGGTGGGCCGCGCGAGCCATCACCGAATCGGCGAGTTTGCCGGTCACTTTGACGATGGCGAAGTAGACGTCGTACTGCGGGCCCTGGATCGTCTTGCGGGCCTTGACGAGGGCGCCCGGGGCGTTCTGGCGGTAGACGGCGACGATCTGTTCGTCGATGTCGAAGAAGTTGCCCCAGTCCTTGCGCATCTCGTCGAAGGCGGCCCGCTCGGCGGCCGTCATCGTGGCGACGTCCACGCTGTCCAGCAGCGCGTTCAGCTGCTTCTTGTCGGCCAGGAAGCCGGCCCGGTCGATCGCGTCGTCCTTGACCGCGGCCGGGCCGCCCATGAAGCTGGCGTCCCAGGCGTACGAGGCGAGCCAGCCCGAGAGGTCGGCGTTGAAGTAGTTGATCTGGTCGACCTGGTGGGTCAGCGCGGCCAGCCGGGCGACGCCGGTGGTGGCGTTCTCGAGGCGGTTGTGGGCCTGCAGGCCCACCCCGGCCACGGTGGTGACCGCGGCCACACAGACCAGCAGGATCGAACCGAGCTTGGTGATCATTTTCCAGTTACGCAGTGCCATGGTCCCCTTCTTCTGTCAGCCGTCCTTACGATCGGCTCGTTCGGGAAACGGATTAGCGGCCGTGTCCATCGACCGGTGGACATCCGGGTCGGCGGGCCGGTCGTCCCGCCACCGGGCCGCTTCCGGCGACGATTTGGCGCATGGACAAGCACACCGGCATGGCCGCGATGATCCGCTCGACGCTCTGGGACCTGGGACTGCCCGCCGCGACCTACTACGCCCTGCACTTCGCGGGCGTCGGCGACACGGTGGCCCTGATGGCCGGCACGGGCGCGGCCGGCGTACGGCTCGCCGGGGTCGCCCTGCGCAGCCGCCGGCTGAGCCCGTTCAGTCTTCTGATGGGCGCCGTCTTCGGCGTCGGCCTGCTCTTGACCGAGGCGCTGGTCCGGGTCGTCCTGGTCTACGCGCTGCCGGTCGACGTGATGGTCGGCCTGTCGACGGCGCTGACCGTGGTGACGTTCGGGGCCCTGTTCGCCTGGAACGCCCGGTACGTGGCCGCCCGTACGCGGGAAGCTCACGCCCTCGCGGCGTGAGCGGCGGACTGAAGCTTGCCTTAGGTTGGGGTCATGGAATTTCGGACGCTTGGGCGCAGCGGATGCGCCGTCTCGGCCCTCTGTCTCGGCACGATGACCTTCGGCCACGAGTCCGACGAAAAGGTGGCGCACGCCCAGCTCGACATGTTCGCCGAGGCCGGCGGCACCTTCGTGGACACCGCCGACGTCTACTCGGCCGGCGAGTCGGAGCGGATCATCGGCCGCTGGCTGGCGTCGCGGCCCGCGTCGGTGACCGAGCCGATCGTGCTGGCCACCAAGGGACGCCAGCCGATGGCCTCCGATCCCAACGGCGCGGGCCTGTCCAACCGGCACCTCACCCGGGCCCTCGACGCCTCCCTCGACCGGCTCGGCGTCGATTCCGTCGACCTCTACCAGTGCCACTCCTGGGACGCGCTGACCCCGCTCGACGAGACCTTGCGCACACTGGACGGCTTCGTCCGGGCCGGCAAGATCCGCTACTACGGCTTCTCCAACTTCACCGGCTGGCAGCTGACCAAGGCGGTGCTGCTGGCCCAGCAGCTCGGGCTGGCCGGGCCGGTCAGCCTGCAGCCGCAGTACAGCCTGCTGGTCCGCGAGACCGAGTACGAAATCGTGCCGGCCGTGCTCGACGCCGGGCTGGGCATGCTGCCGTGGAGCCCGCTCGGCGGCGGCTGGCTGAGCGGCAAATACCGCCGTGGCGAGCGGCCGACCGGCGCCACCCGCCTCGGCGACAACCCCGAGCGGGGCATGGAGGCATGGGACCGCCGCGGCACCGCCCACACCTGGGATGTGATCGAGGCCGTGCAGGGCGTCGCCGAGGCGCGCGGGGTGTCGATGGCCGAGGTCGCCCTGGCCTGGATCACCGACCGCCCGGGCGTGACCTCGACGATCCTCGGGGCGCGCACGACCGACCAGTTGGAGGCCAACCTGCGGGCGGCCGGCCTGCACCTGAGCGCCGAGGAGACGAGCGCCCTCGACGAGGCGAGCGACCCGCGGCCGGTGGACTACCCGTACGGTCCGATGGGTGTCGCCCAGCGCAACCGGACCATTTAGAGACCTCCGGTGCCGGCGGCCGGCCGCCGAGGGATCGGAGAAGACGAGGGCCGACTCGCCGAGCCGGACAAGTGGCAAGATCGGTTCATGTCGATCAGCGGGACCGCGCAGTACGAGAACCGGACCGATCTGCCGCCTCTGGTGGCCCGGGCGGTGGAGGCGGCTCGCCGGGCCGGGTTCGAGACGTCGTGTGTGCCCGCGCAGGGGCGCCTGTTGCAGGTGCTGGCCGGAGGGGCGATGCGGATCGGGGAGACCGGCACCGGCTACGCCGTCGGGCTGGCGTGGATGGCGAGCGGGGCTCCGCCCGGCGCCCGGCTGTTCAGCATCGACCGGTCGACGGCGCCCGAACTCGACGACCCCCGCGTGGAGATCCGCCGGGGCGACTGGCGTGAGCTCAAGGCCGAGGCGCCCTTCGACCTGCTCGTGCTCGACGGCGGCGGGCAGGGGAAAGGGGACGAGCCGCCCCTCGACCCGGCCGAGTGGTTGCGGCCGGGCGGCGTCGTGGTGATCGACGACATCACGCCGATGACGAGCTGGCCTCCGCGGCACGACGGGCGTCCCGACGAAGCGCGCCTCTACTGGCTGGAGCACCCGCGGCTGCGGACGGCCGAGATCCGGATCACGCCGGACGCGGCCACGCTCGTCGGCACCTACATCGGGTGAGGACTCCCGGCTCCGGGAGGACGCCGGAGCCGGGAGCGGAACTCAGTTGGCCATCGCGAAACTCGGGTGCGGCGGCTGGTTGTACGCGGTGTTCTGCCAGGCGACCGCCTCGCGGTACATCCGGTCCTGCATGAGCGACACGTGCGAGATGCTGGTCGCGTCGGTTGTGGAATAGATCCGCAGGGCCTTGTTGTCGGTCGTCGGCCAGACGACCTCCTCGCGCCAGTCGCCCAGGATGTCGGCCGACAGCGACGGGGTAGACTTGGTGCCGTTGTTGGAGTGCACGCCGCTGGCGGTCAGCAGCCGGGTGTCGCCGCCGGTGCCGTACTTGTCGATGTGCGTGGCGTCGAGCAGTTCGCGCTGGGCGTCGCCGTCCCACCAGACCACGAAGTTGGTGCTGGAGGGTTTGCGGCCGATGTTCTGGCCGGAGGTGTTGAAGAGTCCGGACACCGCCGACGACCACGACTCGGCGCCGGGGCTGCCGGCGTAGATGTCGTCGGAGACGCCGCGGCCGTTGTCGCAGCCGCAGGACGGGTTCGACCAGATGATCTGACCGGTACGGGCGTCGGCCATCCAGGCGGCCAGGCTGCCGGTGTTCTCGTCGACCTTGAATTCCTCGAGGCCGGCCCGGGACGGGATCAGGTCGCCGACGTGCATCGCGTCGCCGTGGCCCTGGCCGTTGACCCAGAGGCCGGCCCCGTTGTCGTCGACCGCCATCGCCCCGTAGATGATCTCGTCGCGGCCGTCGCCGTCGACGTCGGCGATGGACAGCTGGTGGTCGCCCTGGTCGGTCCACTTGGAGCCGTTGCTCGACGAGTTGCTGTCGAAGGTCCACCGGCGGGTCAGTGCGCCGTTGCGGAAGTCCCAGGCCGAGATGACGGTCCGGGTGTAGTAGCCCCGGGCCTCGATGATGCTCGGGTAGGACCCGTTGATGTACGCGGTGCCGGCCAGGAACCGGTCGACCCGGTTGCCGTACGAGTCACCCCACGACGACACCGTCCCGCGGGCCGGCACGTAGTCGGCGGTGGAGACGGCCTTGCCGGTCTGTCCGTTGAAGACGGTCAGATATTCGGGGCCGGAGAGGATGTAGCCGGACGAGTTCCGGTAGTCGGCGCTCGAGCTTCCGATCACGGTGCCGGCGCCGTCGCGGGTTCCGTCGGCGGTCTTCATGACGACCTCGGCCTTGCCGTCACCGTCGTAGTCGAAGACCTGGAACTGGGTGTAGTGCGCCCCGGCCCGGATGTTGCGCCCGAGGTCGATGCGCCACAGCCGGGTGCCGTTCAGCTTGTAGGCGTCCACGTAGACGTCGCCGGTGTAGCCGGACTGCGAGTTGTCCTTGCTGTTGGACGGGTCCCACTTGAGGACGATCTCGTATTGGCCGTCGCCGTCCAGGTCGCCGACCGACGCGTCGTTGGCCGAGTAGGTGTAGGCGACCCCGTCCGGCGTGGTTCCGCCCGGGGGGATCTGGATCGGCACGTCCATGTACGTGCTGGCCAGCGTGGTCGTGGGCGCCGACGCGGCCAGGGTGGTGACCCCGGCCGGCCGCACCGTGTAGGAGGCGCCGGCGGGGGCGCCGGCATCGGTGTAGTCGGTTCCGCCGCGGACCGGCGCCGAGTTGACCTTCGTCGACCCGCGGTAGACGTCGAACCCGGCGCCGGCCGGATCGGACGCCAGCAGACGCCAGGACAGGAAGTTGGCGTTTCCCGACCGCATGCTGATCAGGCCGCGGTCGAGGTGATCGGTGTCGCCGGCCGAGCCGGCGGAAACGGCGGAGGCGGAGGCGGAGGCGGCGGGGCCGGTGGAGACCCCGGCGGCCCCGAGGCCGGCGGTAATGACCAGGGCGGACAGCAGGACGGTAGTTCGGCGAGCCACGCGGGGGAGCGGTGGTCGTTTGATTCGTTTCATGCGTGGTTCCCATGCTCGGAGGACAGAAGCAAAGGCGCGCCGTGTGCCGACGGTAGGCCACGCAATCGACGTATGTCTATGTTTTCGGTAGACCGACTTAACCGGATCAGCCCTGGTCTTTCGGGCACCACCAGGTCGTACGCCCGCCGACCTTGCCCTGCACCATGCCGGCGCCGTCCCTCGGGCAGCGACCACCCGCGTGCCGATGAGGCACGATCGGCAGCGTGTGCACCCCGCCGCCGGCGATGGCGGCGTCGACCGCCTCGTGGGTCGCCTGGAACAGGCGGGTCGTCTCCCGCGGCGTGATCTCGTCGACCGGCCGCCCCGGGTTCACGCGGGCCTGCCAGAGGATCTCGTCGGCCAGCAGGTTGCCGATGCCGGCGACCCGGTGCTGCTCCATCAGCCGGGCCTTGACCGGAGCACTCCGGCCGGCGACGACGGCGCGGAACTGCGGCGCCGTGATCGTCGTGGCGTCCGGCCCGAGCAGCTCGACCGGCGGATCCAGCCGCACCCGTCCGAGCCGTCGCGGATCGACGAGCATCAGGCGGCCGCCGTCGGCGAAGGTCAGCGTGAACCGCGCCCACCGGAAGTCGCCTGGCAGCCGCCGCCCCTCCCAGTAGTCGCCGCCGTCGATCTCGCCGCCGTCCGGCGACGCGATCACGATCTTGCCCGACATGCCCAGGTGGATGCCGAGCGTCGGGCCGTCCTCGCTCACGTCGCACCACATGCTCTTGCCGCGCCGATGGGCGGCTTCCAGCCGCCGGCCGAGCAGGGCGTCGCGGATCTCTCCGCGACGGTGCGGCCGGCAGACGTACGCGTCGGAATCGTCGACGTCCGCGATGACCCGTCCGAGCCCGGCCCGTTCGATCACCGAGCGGGCCGATTCGACCTCGGGAAGCTCTGGCATGCGCCTCAGCCTAGATGTTCGTTGATCGACCGGAGCGCATCGCTCAGCGCGTCGAATTGCTCCGGCGTCAGCGCGTCCGCGAAGTGCTGTTTGATCGCCCGCATGTGCGGCAGCGTCGCCCCGGTGAACGCGGCCGCCCCGGCCTCGGTCATCAGCACCTCGGCACCCCGGTTGTCGGTCGCGCAGTCCTCCCGCGCGATCAGCCCGCGTTTCTCCATCCGCCCGAGGTGGTGCGAGAGCCGGCTGCGCTCCCAGTCCATGCTCGCGGCCAGCTCGGAGGAGCGCCGCCGCCCGTCGGCCTCGCTGAGCGCCAGGAGCACGGCGTAGTCACCCGGCGAGAGTTGCGAGTCGTCGGCGAGTTGGGTGGCGAGGCGCCGGCGCAACTCGGTCGTGGTGTCGATCAGTGACCGCCAGACCGCGAGCTCGTCGGATTTCATCGAGCGCCGCTGAGCGGCCGGAACACGAGCCATGCGCCGATCGTAGCTCGGCGATTGACGTATCAATTACCTCGGTCGCGCGGCGGCACGGTGTCGTCGTAGGCGCCCGAACGCCCGGTGTAGAAATGCTTCCGGTCCGGGTACGGCCAGGGGTTCACCGTGCATCCGTGCATGCCCAGGGTCTGCTGCTGCATCACCGGGGCCGGTTCCCCGGATCCCGGGCAGAGCATGTGGCCCTGGCCGAGCCGGTGCCCGACCTCGTGGTTGACCATGTACTGCCGGTAGGTCGCCAGGGGAGCCTTGAAGGACGGCGCGCCCTTGACCCAGCGCGCCACGTTCAGCACCACGTTGTCCTTGTTCCGGCACGAGGTGTAGCCGTCCGGGGCGCCCGCGCAGAGCGTGTCCCGCGTATCCGGCGTGGCCAGGTAGATCGTGAAGTTGTAGGCGTCACCGGGACCGACCCGCTGCAGCCGGTACTGGCCGCCGGCGGTCCAGCTCCGCGGATCGGTCAGGGTGGTCGTGACCGTGCCGGCGAAGTCGGCCGGCACCAGCCCCTTGATGTCCTGCTCGACCAGGACCCGGTAGCGCAGCAGCCGCCCGGAATGCCCGGCCGCCTTCCCGGCCTGAGCCGGTGCGGTCGTCCACTTCCGGTGTCCGCGGGCCGGATAGGTGATCTCGACCGGCGGCGGGGCCGGCGATGCCGGGGCCGCTGCCGGCGCCGGGGGACTGATGCTGGGCGTTTCCGGCGCCGGGGAGGCCGCGGGTACCGCCGACCCGCAACCGGCGAGCACGAGCGCGGCGGCGATGAGCAGGTGACGCGGGTGTAACTGCATGTAAATCTCCTCGCAGGGGGCTGCGGGAGAAATGACGACTGCGGCGGCCACCAGGTTGGCTGCGGAGGCGAAAATCTCTCGCCGTGGCCAACCGGAATGGGGGGACCGATCGACCGGGGCGGGCGGCTGGTCGGCTCATACAGTCCGACCGGCGAATAGGTAGCGTCAAAGTTCTTCGAATTCGGATTCGGCGGTAAATAACGTCCGGAACGGCCGTCGCGAGGAACTCATGTATTCATCGCTGGTGCTTTCAGAGGCGGCGAACTCCGCCATTCGGCTCGCCGCGAGCCGATTGCCGCCCGGACGCCCGCTCAGCACCGCGGCGGTCTTCGCGACGCTGCCCGGCATCGACCACGGCGCCGGATGGGAACGGCTGTGGCTGGCGACCGGCGAGCCGGCCGGCCTCCGGCTGAGCGAGGAACCGGACCCGGGGACGGCGGCACCGGCGTACTGGGAGGGCGTGCCCCTGACCGGGGAACTCGCCGCCGCGTTGCGGCTGGTCGAGGAGCTGAGCGAGGCGTACGGAATGCGGCCGGCCCCGGTCGGCCTGCTCGCGGTCGCCCTGGTCGCCGACCCGGGCGCGGGGGCCGCCCGCGTCCTGACCCGGCCCGGCCTCGCCCATGCCGACCTGCTGGAACTCGTCCAGTCCGAGATCCTCGGCGGCAGCCTGGAGGGCCTGGAGACTCACCGCCCGGCAGCGGCCACGCCGTCGATCGAGGCGCCCGCGACAGTGCCCGCCACAGGGCCGGCATGGGCGAGGCCGGGCCGGGTCAGGACGCGGG
>NZ_JBFBAD010000150.1:0-23289 GCF_040682075.1 Actinoplanes sp. NPDC051411
GGCCGGCCGGTCGCGTGGGCGGCGTCGAAGCCGTGGATGACTGCCTCGTTGAGCATGCTGGACAGCCAGAAGCGGGTCCCGGACCGGCTGTCGGCCGCGGGGTTGAACACCGGTGTGTCGAGGGTGTCGTCGGAGCAGGCGTTGGCGATGCGTTGGGCGGAGTTCGCCAGCCAGGCCGGCCACGCGGCCGGGTCGGTGGGGGGTACGGCCATTTGGGTGGGTAGCTGGGTGGGGTCGGTGACGCGTCGTTCGATGATCTCGGCGACCCAGTGTTGGGTCTGGCCGACGTGTTCGACGAGGTCGGTGACGGTCCATCCGGGGGTGGTCGGTACGGCGGCACCGGGTCCGGCCGCGGTGGCTGATTCGGCCAGCCGCCGGGTGTGTTCGAGGATCGCTTGCCGGGCCTGGTCCGGGTTCAGCTCGGTCATCGGACTGTCCTTTCCGTAGGTTCGTGGTGCCGGGACTGACCGGGCGCGCCGATCGAACTCATCGGTCGCCCGTCCAGCCGGTCAGGCCGATGATCTGGGCGGCGATGTCGGCCACCCGGCGCCCGTCGGTCGGCACGCGGTGGACCCAGCCGGGGACGGTCCGATCGAGTTCGCGGGCCATCAGGTCGCTTCGCTCGACGTGCCAGTCCAGCGCCGTCCCGATCTCCCGCATTGCCAGCCTTTGCCGCGCCGTCGCGTCGTCTGCCGTCAACAGGACCGCGGTGACGACGGGAGCGTCGCCCATCGCCCCGGTCAACTCGTCGACGAACCGTACGCTCGCGGTGTTGGTGTAGATCATCCGCCGGTAGCCGAGGGCCCGGTAGTTGGACCACATCGCGGCCAGGTTCCGCTCGGCCAGCCCGTGCTCCCAGGGCGGCGGATAGGCCAGGTCGAGATTGTCGCCCTCGATCAGGCAGTGCCAGACCTCCGCCGCGGACAACTGCACGTGGATCTCGTTGCCGAGGCTGCTCTTCCCCACCCCGGACCGGCCACCGAGAAAGAGGGCCTCGCTTCGCGTCGTCACCCCGGCACGCTACCCGGAACGACCCGGGCGACGAAGGCCGATCGGTGGCCGGGCCGGACGGCGGGACGTTCGGCAAAACGGCGGGACGAAAACCACCGACCGGCCTATCTTGGGCCGATGTTGAGCGCACCGAGCGACCTGAGCACCGACGACATCCGCGCCGCGCTGGCCCTCGGCTGGGGCATCACCGCCGGCACGGTCGACTATCGGGCGGTCGGGTTCGGCAGCCACCACTGGGCGGTCGACGGGACGCGGTGGTTCGTCACGGCCGACCGGGTTTCCGGGGCGCTCGAGCCGGCCCTGCGCGCGGCGGTCGAGCTGCGCGGGGCCGGGCTCGAGTTCGTGGTCGCGCCGGTGGTCACGAACGGCGGACGCGCCACCCAGCCGGCCGGCGGGAACTATCTGCTGTCCGTCTATCCCCATGTCGAGGGCGCGTCGGGAGACTTCGGCCCGCACGAGCCGGACCGCCGGCCGGAGATCGTCGCGATGCTGGCGCGGCTGCACGCCACACCGGCGCCACCGACCCTGGAACCGCTCGATCTCGATGTTCCGCGGCTCGACGAACTGCAGAAGGCCCGGCACACGGCCGGGGACGGACCCTATGGCCGGCGGGCCACCGAGCTGCTCAGCGCGAAGAGCGGGCTGATCGACGACCTGCTCGGCGAGTACGAGGAATTGAAGGCGACGCTCCCGCCGCCGGACGAATGGGTGGTGACGCACGGCGAACCGCATCCGGGCAACATCATGCACACCCCGGGTGGTCTGCGGTTGGTCGACTGGGACACGGCCCGGCTCGCTCCGGCCGGCCGCGATCTGTGGTTTGTGGACGATTCCCCCGCGTACATCTTCTTTCGTCGGCGATGGAGGCTCGCCGACATCGCCTCGTTCGCCGGGGATTTGAACATGCCGCACCGGGACACGGAGGACACCTCGGCGATTTTCGGATATCTGCGAGAATGTCTCGCTTATGAAGACACGTGAGCTCAACCGGGTGCGACAGCGTGCCGCCCTGATCGCGGCGGCGCGAGGGCTGACGATCGAGCGTGGCTGGCCGGGCGTGCGGATGGCCGACGTGGCGCGGGCGACGGGGGTGAGCCGGCAGACGGTCTACAACGAGTTCGGATGCCGCAAGGGGCTCGGCGAAGCCGTCGCGAGGGCGGAGGTGGCGCAGTTCGTCGGGGCGATGCGCGCCGACTTCTTCGGCAGCCGCGCCGACGGGCACCGGGCCGTGCGGACCGCGGCGCGACGGACGATCCACGAAGCGGCGGGCAACCCGCTCGTCCACGACCGCGAACTGTTCCCGAGCGCGCTGACCAGGCTGGTCCTCGACGCGGCGGCCGGGGTGATCCGCGAATGGGCGGCCACGTTTCACCCGGACTGTCCGCCCCGGAGGGTCGAACTGGCCGCCGAGTCGGTCGTGCGCCTGACCGTCAGCCACCTGCTGCTGCCGCTCGCCCCGCCCGAAAAGACCGCGACGTCCCTGGCCGACGTCTTCGTCCGGCTCCTCAACTAGGAAGCGTCCACGGTCAACCAGGCAGCGTCCACGGCTCCTGCCGGGCCAGCGCGGGCGCGACCAGCGTGGCCCCGTCGGCCAAGGCCAGCAGGTGGGGCCGCTCCCCCTCGGTCGCGGCGGCCGCCAGTGGACCACCGACGGCCAGCGAACCGGCCCGGGGCAACACGATCGGGCTCCGCCAGCGGGGCCGGCCGTCCGTACCGAAAGCGTGCGTCGCGGTCTCGCCGCCCGCCACCGGTCCCCCGCTCGACCAGGTCACGCAGCGCAGCATGCCGTCGCCGACCGGGATGGTCAGGGCCGGGTCGAGGTAGGCGGTGACCAGCTCCAGCGCGCCGTCGGCGCGGGCCAGGGCGAGGGCGGTGCCGTCCGCCGACCAGGCACAGTCGAGAACCGGCGACGCGAGCGGGCGGGCGGCCGGCCCGGTGCCGCGCCACAGGTCGCGGACCGCGACGGCACCATCCGGTCCGATGGTCGCTACCAGGCCGTCCGGGGAGACCGCCAGACGTACGCAGTCGGTCAGCTCACCGAGGTACGCCTCGCCCATCGCGTTCCAGATCGCGGCCCGCTCGACGCCGAACAAGCAGATCAGGTGCTGCCCGTCCGGCATCCACTCGACCGACCGGACCGGCCCCGGATGCCCGGCCAGGGTGGCCAGCCGGGCCGGCGGCCGGTCGTCGACCACCCGCCAGACGCCCGCGTCGCCCTCGGACGTGCCGGTGGCGAGCAGGTCGGTGGCGCCCGGATTCCAGGCCAGGCCGGTGACCGGCACGTGCACGGTGAACGCGGTGAGAAGCACCGGCCGGCTCGGGTCGACGGTGTCCCAGACGAAGACGCTGCCGTCGGCCGATCCGCTCGCCAGCCGCCGGCCGTCGGCCCGGAAGGCGACGGCTCCGACGGGGGCGGCGTGCCCCACGCCGGTCGATCCGGGAATCACTACGCCATGCTGTAGTTCCGCGCACCGACAGTCAATGATCAGCGCAGTTGCGTACTTGACAGGAGCGACGGTCTGGGTGGTTCGGCGGCTTTCGCCGGGGAAAAAACAACCCCTATGAGTACGCGGGAACTACCCGTCCATGCCGCCACACTTTTGTCGTACCCCACCGGCAAGATGCCGGGCATGAGGTACTCGGTGAACGTTCCGAACTTTGGGGAGTTCGCGTCACCCGAGGCATTCGCCGAGGTGGCGCGACGCGTCGAGGCGGCCGGCTGGGACGCCCTGCTCGTCTGGGATCACGTGGTCGGCGAAAAGGCGGAACGCTGGGAGATCGCCGACCCGTGGATCCTGCTGACCGCGGCCGCCCTGGCCACCAGCCGCATCCGCCTGGGCACGGCGATCACCGCGGTCGCCCGCCGCCGGCCGACCAAACTCGCCCGCGAACTGACCACCCTCGACCGCCTGACCGGCGGCCGCATGATCCTCGGCGTCGGCCTGGGCGAGCCGGTCGACGACGAATACGGCGCGCTCGGCGACACCACCGACCGGCGGGTGCTGGCCCGCCGACTCGACGAGGGCCTCGAAGGACTCAACCGGCTCTGGTCCGGCGACCCGGTGACCTACCACGGCGAACACGTCACGATCGACGACATCACCTTC
Organism: Actinoplanes sp. NPDC051411; assembly: GCF_040682075.1. Classification (NCBI taxonomy): domain Bacteria; kingdom Bacillati; phylum Actinomycetota; class Actinomycetes; order Micromonosporales; family Micromonosporaceae; genus Actinoplanes; species Actinoplanes sp. NPDC051411. The sequence continues at coordinate 4,119 of NZ_JBFBAD010000150.1, forward strand.
CGGCCCACCCCGGTCCAGCGCCCCCGCGTGCCGATCTGGGTCGGCGGCATGTGGCCCAACAAGCCACCGATGCGCCGGGCCGCCCGCTGGGACGGCGCCATCCCGGGAACGCCCGGCGTCGCCGACGCACGACCACCGACGCCGGAAGAAACCGACGAATTGGTGCGCTTTCTGCGCACGCAGCGCCTTTCGTACGGGCGGGAGGCCGAGCCCTTCGAGATCGTCCTCGGCGGCGCGAGCCCCACCGACCGGTCAGCGGCCCGCGACCTGATCGGCCCCCTGGCCGACCGAGGCGCCACCTGGTGGGACGAACGCCTCCCCTGGGGCCCCGACATGAGCCACACCGAGCCGGTCCTCCGCCGAGTCGACCAGGGCCCACCCCGTCTCGACTGAGGGTGGGGACCTCCGGCACAGCTGGGCATACCGGCTTCCACCGTCCACGCCGCGCTGACCCGCCACGGCCTGCACCGCCTCGCCTGGCTCGACCGGCCCACCGGCCAACTGATCCGCCGCTACGAACTCGACCGGCCCGGCGAACTGATCCACGTCGACGTCAAGAAGATCGGCCGGCTACGCGACGGCGGCCGCTGGCGAGTCCATGGCCGCGACAGCCTCGAACGCCGCCAAGCCCACTACCGCACCCGGGTCGGCTACGAATACGTGCACGCCGCGATCGACGACACACCCGGCTGGCTTACGTCGAGATCCACCCCAACGAGAAGACCGGTACCTGCGCCGGCTTCCTGCACCGCACTGCCGAACACTTCGCGCGACTGGGCATCCCCGCCATCGAACGCGTCATGACCGACAACGCCCTGGCCTACCGCAGACGCACGTCGGGGCTTGGCTCCACCGGGATGAGAATCTCGGCCAACGCCTCACCGACCCGCCTCCGTCATCTGCAAGCTGAACATCGTCTTTCCTTCTCCGGGTCCGGCCAGCACGCACCTCATTCCGCTCTCCGATCAGATCCACCGGACCGACGCCGGAATTGGGCTGCACCTGGCCAGCGGCGACCGCGCGACTGCGAGCCCGCGACCGGCCGATTCTCGTCCGTGTGCGTCCGAACGGTTCGGGTTGTCGCGCTCGGCCAGATGACGCAGGACCGCCGTGACGTCATCTTGCAGCGCCGCGCAGTGCAAGCCACTCCGACCGCTTCCATGAACCGTTGCCACGCCTGGGCCGGGTCTCGAACCGGGCGGTCAGCGTGGGGCCCTAAAGACGCTTGACCGTCTTGGTGAAGCGGGCCCGGTAGGTCGACGCGCTCAGGCCGTAGTGGGAGCGGAACCGGCGGGCGAAGTAGTTCTGGTCGGGCCAGCCTACCGACTCGCCGACGCGGCTGATCGGCTCGTCGGAGTGGAGCAGCCGGGACGCGGCCAGCTCGACCCGCTGCCGGGACAGGTAGGCCATCGGTGGCAGCCCGGTCGCCGACTTGAACAGGCGCACCAGGTAGCCCGGCGCCAGGTGCAGGGACGCCGCCAGGTCGGTCAGGGTCCACGGGTGCGCCGGGCGCTCTTCCAGCATCCGCATCGCTTCGAGCACCGCCGGGTGGGTTTCGGGCCGGCCGGCCGGGACGGAGGATGTGCGGGCGACCGAGCGGGCCATCGCGCTCAGCACCAGTGAGAGCCAGCCGACGATGTCGCCGCGGTGGGTTTCGACCGGCATCGCCCGCAGTTCGTGCAGGCCGTCGAGGTGGCGCACGCACTCGCCGAAGTCGGGGCCGGACGGGTCGAGGTGGCTGGTCAGGATGCCGCGGCGCTGGTCGGAGTAGGGGCCGGTCCAGAGGAGGTGGCCGATCCACGGGTCTTCGCGGGTCCAGGCGAGCTCGCGGGCGAGCAGGTCGGTGGAGAAGCAGCAGTTGTAGAGGTCGAGGCCGCGGGCCCGTTCGTACCCGTGCCAGACGCCCGGCCGCAGCACCATGAGGTCGCCGACCCGCAGGTCCTGCTCGCCGGCCAGGGTGTGGTGGGCGCCGGCGCCGCCCATCACGAGGGCGATCTCGAGGAAGCTGTGGGTGTGCACGGGATGGGTGCCCTCGTGCAGGTAGTGACCGGCCCAGGCCAGCGACCCGTCGACGAAGTGCAGCAGGGTGCGGGTGTTCTCCACCGGCGGCTCGGCCATGCCACACGATAGAAGTCCAGGTGAATTTTGTGCTAGGTCCGGTACACATCGGGCTATGTCGCAGGTCACGCCGGACCGCAGGATCGGTGGCACACGCAACTCCGGCGCCATCAGTCCGAAACATGTGAACGGACCCGCGGGCGCCGGTTCTTGAAACGTATCAGGAGCGCCATGCCCGACCTTGCCGCACCCACGAACATCCGTTTCGACCACCACCGTGCCGGTATCAAGGGGATCGGCACCGCCACCCCGCGGATCTCCTGGCAGATCCCGGCGGCCCCCGACGACTACCGCCAGACGGCCTACGAGATCGAGATCAACGGCTCGGCCTTCCCGGCCGAATCGGCCGAGCAGATCCTGGTGCCCTGGCCGGGCGCGCCGCTCGCGGCCCGTGAGCCGGCTTCCGTACGCGTGAGAGTGCGCGACGAAACCCACTGGAGCGAGTGGAGCGAACCGGCCACAGTGGAGGCCGGACTGCTCTCCCCCACCGACTGGTCCGCCCGCTTCGTCAGCCCGCGCACCGCCCTCGACGAGCCGGCCCCGATCCTGACCGGCACCGTCGACCTGCCGGCGGACGCGATCAGGGCCCGCCTCTACATCACCGCCCACGGCATCTACGTGGCCCGCCTCAACGGCCACCGCGTCGGCGACGAGCACCTGGCCCCGGGCTGGACCGCCTACGACCACCGGCTCCGCTATCAGACCCACGACGTAACCGGACTGCTCCGGCAAGGCGAGAACCGCCTGGAGATCCTGCTCGGCAACGGCTGGTACCGCGGCCGGCTCGGCTTCCAGGGCCGCCGCGCCCTGTACGGCGACCGCCTGGCCGCCCTGGCCCAGTTGGAGGTCACCACGGCCACCGGCGAGATGACGGTCCTGGCCACCGACGGCAGCTGGACCGCCCGCGAGTCCCCCATCGTCGCCGACGACCTCTACAACGGCCAGCACACCGACCTCCGCCGCCGCCCGCAGGCAACCGCCGCGACACAGCCGACCCCGGTAACGCAACCGGCGGCCGAGGAGGCCGGCGTGGTCGGGGTGGACGTCCTCGACGCCGACCTCGCCGTGCTGGTCGCGCCCGACGGGCCGCCGGTCCGGGTCACGCAAACCCTTCCGGCGCAGGCGATCCTTACCTCGCCGAGCGGCAAGACCCTGGTCGACTTCGGGCAGAACCTGGTCGGCTGGGTGCGCCTCACCACCCGCGGCGGCCGGAGCGGCGACACCGTCACGGTCCGCCACGCCGAGGTGCTCGAGGACGGCGAGCTCGGCGTCCGCCCGCTGCGCACCGCCCTGGCCACCGACGAATACGTCCTGGCCGGACCGGACGAGGTCACTCTCGAACCCGAGCTCACCTTCCACGGCTTCCGCTACGCCGAGGTCACCGGCGTACCGCAAATGAGCGCGACCGACGTCGAAGCCGTCGTCATCGGCTCCGACCTCGAGCGCACCGGCTGGTTCGAGTCGAGCCACGAGCTGCTCGACCGGTTCCACGAGAACGTCGTCTGGGGCATGCGCGGCAACTTCGTCGACGTCCCGACCGACTGCCCGCAGCGCGACGAGCGGCTCGGCTGGACCGGTGACATCCAGGTCTTCTCGCCGACCGCCGGCTTCCTGTTCGACAGTGCCGGCTTCCTCACCAGCTGGCTCGCCGATCTGGCGGCCGAGCAGCAGAAGGACGGCTCCGTCCCGTACGTGATCCCGGACGTGATCCGCCAGCCCGGGCCGGCCACCGCGGCCTGGGGTGACGCCGCCACCGTCGTGCCCTGGGTGCTCTACCAGCGGTTCGGTGACCGGGAGATTCTGCGGCGGCAGCTGCCGAGCATGCGGGCCTGGGTCGACCGGATGGCCGCGCTGGCCGGCGACGACCTGCTCTGGGCGGGCGGGTTCCAGTTCGGTGACTGGCTCGATCCGAGCGCCCCGCCCGACGATCCGGCCCGGGCCAAGGCGAATCCGGACGTCATCGCGACGGCTCATCTGGCGCGGTCGGCCGAGGTGGTCGCCCTGGCCGCCGCGGCTCTCGCCGAGACCGCGGCCGACACCGAGACCGCGGCCGACGCCGAGACCGCGGCCAAGACCGGGACCGGCACCGCGGCCGGCAGCGCGGCCGAGACCGAGCGGACGTACGCCGAGCTGGCCGCGCGAGTCCGGCAGGCGTTCGCCCGCGAGTACGCGACCGAGGGCGGCCGGATCCTCGACGACGCGGCCACGTCCTACGCGCTGGCCCTGCAGTGGGCGCTGCTGCCGGGCGAGGAGCAGCGGGCGCGGGCCGGTGCGAAGCTGGCCGACCTGGTGCGGACGGCCGGGTTCCGGATCAGCACCGGGTTCGTCGGGACGCCGCTGATGGCCGACGCGCTGACCGACGCCGGGGCGCCCGAGGTGGCCTACCGGCTGCTGCTGCAGACCGGCTGCCCGTCCTGGCTCTACCCGGTGACCATGGGCGCGACCACGGTCTGGGAGCGGTGGGACAGCATGCTCCCGGACGGCTCGATCAACCCGGGCCAGATGACCTCGTTCAACCATTACGCGCTCGGTGCGGTCGCCGACTGGATGCACCGGCGGGTGGCCGGCCTGGCGCCGGACGCGCCCGGCTATCGCCGGATGTCGGTGCGGCCGGTGCCGACCGCGTCGCTGACTCACGCCGCGGCGCGGCATCTCACCCCCTACGGCGAGGCCGGGGTGCGCTGGGAACGGGCGGACGGGAGCCTCCGGCTCCGGGTCACCGTGCCGGTCGGCGTCACCGCGACGGTCCATCTTCCCGATGGTCAGGCTTTTGACGTACGCCACGGGACGCACGAATTCACCGCTTCCGACCCGTACGGGAAGGAAAGCGTGCTCCCCGCGGAGGCCTCGATCCGGCAGTTGATGGACCACCGGCCGAGCTGGGATCTGGCGGTGGCCGCCGCTCGCGAAGCGGGCGTGGCGGCGGACGAGGCCGCGCTGGCCTCCCGGCTCTCCCCCTACCTGGACGCGCCGGCGAGTGAGCTCGTCGACGCCGCGACCGGCGGCGAATTCCAACCCGGCGCCGACACCATGCGTAACCTGCTGCGTGAAGGAGACAACCGTGCGTAAGCCCCAGTTAGCCCTGCTCGCAACCGCTCTGATAGTGGCTCTCGGCGGATGCAGCGCCGGAAGTCTCGGCTCCAGCGACGACAGCAAGGGCAAGGTGTCGCTGACCCTCCTGGTCGACAACGCCGAGCAGACCGTCGCGACCGCCAACCAGCTGGCCAAGGACTTCGCGGCCAAGAACCCGGACATCACGATCAAGGTCGAGACGCGGCCGCAGGGCACCGACGGCGACAACCTGATCAAGACGCGGCTGGCCACCGGGACCATGGACGACCTGTTCGAATACAACACCGGGTCGCTGTTTCAGGCGATGGCCCCGGAGAAGAACCTGGTCCCGCTGAACGACCAGGCGTGGGTCGGCTCGCTGGACAAGAACTTCTCGAGCACGGTCACGTCGAACAGCCAGGTCTACGCGGCGCCGTGGGGGCAGTTCATGGCCGGCGGCATCCTCTACAACCGCACGGTCTACGACAAGCTGGGCCTGCGGGTGCCGAAGACCTGGAACGACTTCATGTCCAACAACGCCCGGATCAAGGCGTCGGGCGTGGCGCCGGTGATCCAGTCGTACGGCGAGACGTGGACGTCGCAGCTGTTCGTCCTCGGTGACTTCCACAACGTGGCGGCCGCCGATCCGTCGTTCGCGGCCGACTACACGGCCAACAAGGCGAAGTACGCCACCACCCCGGCCGCGGTGGCCGGCTTCCAGCACCTGCAGCAGGTGCACGACCAGGGGTTCGAGAACAAGGACTTCGCGTCGGCCAAGCTGCCGGACGCCGTGCGCGAGCTGGCCGCAGGCTCGGGCGCCCAGTGGCCGATCCTGACCTCGGTGATCAGCGAACTGGCGGCCGACGAGCCCTCGCACCTCAACGACGTCGGGCTGTTCGCGATCCCGGGGAGTGACGCCTCGACCAACGGGCTCACGCTCTGGAGCCCGGCCGGCGTGTACATCCCGAAGTCGGTGACCGGAGCCAAGCTCGACGCGGCCAAGAAGTTCACCGCCTTCCTCTCCAGCCCGGACGGCTGCAACTCGCAGGTCGCCGCGTCCGCGCCGACCGGACCGTTCGCGGTCAAGGGCTGCACGCTTCCGTCCTCGGTGCCGCAGGTGGTCAAGGACATGCAGACGTACATCGACGCGGGCAACTCGAGCCTCGCCCTCGAGTTCCTGTCGCCGGTGAAGGGGCCGTCGCTCGAGCAGATCTGCGTCGAGGTCGGTTCGGGAATTCGGGCGGCATCTGCCGGAGCCGCGCTTTACGACGAGGACGTGAAGAAGCAGGCCCAGCAGTTGGGACTCGCGGGATGGTGACCGTCGCGTCCCGTCGCTCGTCGGAGGCCCGGCCGCGTACGCGCGCGGCCGGGCCCACCCGGCGCCGCAGCCCTTATCCCAGCTGGTTCTATCTGCCGGCGGCCGTCGTCTACGCGGTGCTGTTCGTCGTGCCGACCGTGACGTCGTTCTATTTCAGCCTCACGCGCTGGAGCATCTTCTCGTCGAAGTTCATCGGCTTCGACAACTACGTGACCTTCTTCCAGGAGCCGGCCCTGGTCTCGGGTCTGCTCCACACGCTGATCTACGCCGTGATCACCTCGGGGCTCAAGGTCGTGCTCGGCCTGATGCTGGCCGTCCTGCTCACCTCGCAGATCGTGGCCCGGGGCTATCTGCGCTCGGTGGTGTTCTTCCCGGTGCTGGTCAGCACCATCGGCGTCGGCCTGACCTTCACCGTGTTGATGAATCCCTCGTCCGGCTTGATCAACAGATCGCTGGCGTCGGTCGGCGTCCAGGGGCCGGGCTGGCTGACCGACCCGCACTGGGCGCTCGTGTCGGTCGCGCTGGTCGACGTCTGGAAGGGCGTCGGGCTGGCCACGCTGATCTACATCGCCGGCATCGTGTCGATCCCGCAGGAATACCTGGAGGCCGCCCGGGTCGACGGCGCCTCGTCCTGGGACACCTTCCGCTCGGTCGTCCTCCCGCTGGCCCGGCCCGCGACCGTCACCGTGATCATCCTGTCGCTGATCGGCGGGCTGCGGTCGTTCGACCTGATCTGGGCGATGACCCGCGGCGGACCCGGCTTCACCTCGGACGTCATCGCCTCGGTGATCTACAAGCAGTACCAGGCCGGCTTCTACGGCCTGTCCACCGCCGGGAACGTCGTGCTGTTCCTGGTCGTGACCGCGATCGTGCTGCCGCTGTCGCGCTTCCTCAACCGGCGGGAGGTCCCACTGTGAGTTTTGTACGGCGTTATTCGCTCAGCTTCATCGCGATCGTCCTGTCGGTGATCGTGTTCGTGGTGCCGTTCGCCTTCATCCTGCTGACCGCGGTGAAGGACCGGCGGCAGGCGTCGCTGCTCAACTTCAGCTGGCCGCACCACTTCCAGCTCGTCCAGAACTTCATCGACGTGGTGAAGGCCCGCGACTACATGGTCATCATCGCGTTCATCAACAGCACGGTCCTGACCGTCTGCAGCGTGACGATCATGGTGGTCCTGGCCGCGATGGTCGCGTTCGTGCTCCAGCGCCGGATCACCCGCTGGACCGGCCTGATCAACTTCCTGGTGCTCTCCGGCCTGATCATCCCGCCCGCGGTCGTACCCACGATCTGGGTGCTGCAGAAGCTCGGCATCTTCCAGACCATGATCGGCCTGATCTTCGTCGAGGTCGCGTTCGGCCTGTCGTTCTGCGTGCTGCTGTTCCGGGCCTTCATCTCGACGATCCCCCGCGAACTCGACGAGGCCGCGATCATCGACGGCGCCGGCCCGCTCCGCCTGTTCTTCCGGGTCGTCCTGCCGCTGCTGCGCTCGGTCATCGTGACCGTCGTGGTCGTGCAGTCGGTGACCGTCTTCAACGACTTCACCAACCCGCTGTACTTCCTGCCCGGCGACCAGAACGCGACCGTGCAACTCACCCTCTACAACTTCTCGTCCCAGTTCTCGACCTCCTACAACCTTCTGTTCATGAACATCCTCCTGATCACAGTGCCGCCGCTGATCATGTTCCTGTTCTTCAACCGCCAGATCGTGGCCGGCATGACCGCCGGAGCCGTGAAAGGCTGACATTCGTTCAAGACTCCGCGGCCGCCGCCGCCCAGAGTGGAGCCATGACTGAACTCGCCACTTTTGTCGACGGACCGCTCGACGCCCCACCCCTGCTGCTCATCCACGGCACCGCGGCGTCGAGCGACTCGTGGTCCCGGCTGGTGCCGCTGCTGACCCCGGCCCACCGCGTGATCCGGGTCGACCTGCTCGGCTGCGGCCGCTCCCCGGCCGACGGCCGCTTCGACGTGACCGACCAGGCCACTTCCATAGGCGGGGCCCTGGACCGGCTGGGCATCTCGTCCGCGGTCGTGGCCGGCCACTCGTCCGGCGGCGCCATGGCAACCGAACTGGCCACGATCCGGCCGTCACTGGTCCGAGGGCTGGCACTGATCAACACCGGCCCGAGCATGGACGCGTACATCGCCCCGGCCTTCCCGTTCCAGCCCTCGGACTGGCCCACCCTGACCGACGCCCAACTCCGGACGGCGGTGGCGCAGGCCTTCCGCCCCGGCTTCGACGTCCCCCAGGACGCGATCGACCAGGTCCGGGCAATGACCTTCACCGCGTTCGCGGCGACATCGGTCGCCCTCCGGAGCTACCTCGCCGAGCGCGCGCTGCCCGCCCGCCTGGCCGCCGTGGGCAAGCCGCTGCTGGTGGTCTTCGGCACCGAGGACCAGCGCTGGCGCGCTTCGTCAGCCAACGACTACCGGGCCGTGCCGGGCGCCGAGGTGACCTTCCTCCCCGGGGTCGGCCACACCCCACTCGTGGAAGACCCGCCGGCGACGGCCGCCCGGCTGCTGACCTTCGCGGCGAACCTCAAGGACTGACCAGCCTCCACCCTCGTGCCCCGCCGTGTCCGGAGGTCTCGCCCGGGGGCGCCGCCCTGGAGGGCGATGACGCCGATGCGGTGGGCGAGGTGGTCGTGCGGTTCGCGGGAGAGGCGCAGCCGCTCGGCGGTCAACGGCCTGCTTCTCGAAGCGACGGCTGTAGCGGGGCGGCCCGGCCGGGCGGGCGGCGTAGCCGAGCAGGGCGGCCCGTCAGAAAGGGCCCGGCGTCCGACGTGGACCGTGACACCGAGACCAGCCAGCCGGCCGGTCGGACCGCGGTGCCAGCAGGACGGCCACCACGATCAGGACGGCCAGGGCGACCTCGGAGCGGCCGGGTGGCCACGGCGTAGCCAACGGCGACCGCGACGGCGACGGCGAGTCGGATGACCTCGACGGCGACCGCCAGCACGGCGACCGCCGAGGCGCCAAGAATGGCCATCGCGGTCAGCGGGCGCCGGGGCAGAAGACGGGCGACGGGGAGGACGGCGACCCCGATCAGCACCCAAGCCCACGCCGGACGGGCCGGCAGGCCCTGCGGCATCCCGGGCAGACCGGTGCGCGCCGCCGCGAGAAGCCAGAGGACTACGGCCCGGGCCGGGCCGTTTTCCCGCGATTCCGGGGCGCGTGCGGCAAGGTTAGTCATCCCACCGGCGTACGCCCTGGGTCGACTGTCGATGCCGTTCCCGGTCCGATGACCGGGACGGCCGAGTCAACGGATTGACCAAACCGCTGGGGCGCGTCACCGCCTGCGTGCGTCACCGCCGGCCACTCAGCGCGCAGATCAAACCATGCGACGGCGGTCGCGGCTGGTCGGCGTCCTTCCTCGCTTACGGGATCTGGCCGCTGGCGGCTCGCTCATTCCGGTCCGCCGGCCGGACGTGGAGAGGAACGGTTCCAGGTGCCGTCCCGGTTGCGGTCGGCCCGCTCGTCCGGCTGCAGGTCGGCGACCTCCAGCACCTCCGGGTGGGCGTCGGTGACCTCCCGGAGCTTGACCTCCTCGGCCGTGTCGCGGTCGTCGGCCGCCCCGAGGAACCACCAGGCGCCGTCGGCGTCGCGCAGCACGGTGCCGATGGCGTCGGCGCCCGGCGACAACCGCACCACGGTGTAGGGCAGGCTGGTGCGGAACGGCCAGCCCTCGAACGGGTCGTGCTCCGTCCACTGGCCGGGCGGATGGTCGTCCGGCAGCAGCCACAGGCTCGGCTGCGACCGCCGGCACGACTCCTCCACACCGGCGTCCCAGGGAAAGCGGCCGTCCCGGTCCGGCCAGACGACCTGCATCACCGGCAGCGGCGGCCGCCGATAGAAGTCGAGGCCGGCGCCGAAGAAGCGGGTGTACCAATTCTGTCGCGCGCTGCGCAGCACCACGTCGTAGCCGTCGAGCACGTCGCCCCGCCGCTGCCCGTCGTGCAGTTGTTCGCCGTCGCGGATCAGGTCGCCGACCACGTTGACGACGCGCATCCCGGTCTGGGCCGGCAGCCCGAACACGCACACCTCGGGCCGGCGCAGCGTGTGCCAGATGCCGATCGAGTAGGCCCAGTCCGGCGTCGACCCCCCGGCCACCCCGTTGACGTTCCACCCGAACCGCCGGATCCTGTCGGCGATGCGCTGATCCCGTTCGTCCCAGCTTTCCTCATCGAGCGGCACCTGGCAGAGCAGGCAGTGACAGGGATGATCGTTCACCGGCTGAGCGTAGACGGGTTCCCGGCACGGCCGTCTTGAGGACGCTCGTCAGGATCGGGTAAGCGGCCAGCAGGACCGTCAGCACGAGCAGTTCCGGGATTCCGCCGAGCATCAGGTCCGGCTGGAGGGGGAAGCCGATCAGGTGGCCGAGGCCGTACACGACGGCCACGTAGACGATGCCGGCGGCCGCGACGGAGCCGGCCAGGCCGAGGGCCGCCCGGCGGGCGCCGCGGGGCCGGGGGCGCCGGATCAGCGCGACCCAGCGCCCGGCCATCAGGGCGAGGAGCGCGGCGAAGACCAGGTCGATGATCAGGTAACGGTTGCGGTAGTGGTCGAAGAAGCCGATGGCCGGGGCGGGCTGCCCGGCGAGGACCTCCAGCCCGGCGGCGTACGCGTCGTCGTTGGCGAGCAGGTTGGAGTTCTGGGCGGTCAGCACGGCCAGCGCGGTGTGCCGGCCGGGCAGCAGGCCGATGTCGTTGTGGAAGCCGAAGACGTCGCCGGAATGGGACACCAGGGGCGTGCCGTTCACGGCGCCGGTGTACCAGCCGAGCGCGTAGCCGTCGGTGTGCGGGTCGGCGTCGGCGGCCGAGATCGCGACCTGCCGCTGGTGCAGCAGCCGCATTGAGGCCGGCGACACGAGCTCGTGGCCCTGGTAGGTGCCGTCGCCCAGCTGCATCGTCAGGTAGTGGCCCAGGTCTTCGGCGGTCGACACGAGGTAGCCGTCGGGCAGCGCGCCCGGGAAGTCGGCGGCCGGCGAGCGCACGTGGATGCCGAACCAGGGCACGGTCGCCTCGACCAGACCGGCCGTGCGGGCCTGCGGGATCGAGGTGTAGGTGCGGCTCATGCCGAGCGGATCCAGGACGTTGGTGCGCAGGTAGGAGGCGTACGGCTGCCCGCTCACGGTCTGCACGACCAGGCCGAGCGTGGCGAAGTTGAGGTTGCAGTACTGAAATCGGGCGCCCGGCACGGCCGTCGGGGTGACGCCGACGATGCGGCGTACGCGTTGTTCCAGCGTACGGCCGGGGTGGGTGACGTCGGCGACGCCGGCGGCGGTCGGCAGGCCGGACGACTGGTCGAGCAGCTGGCGGATCGTGGGCACCCGGCCGGGCGTGGCGGTGCGCAACCACGGCAGGTACGCCGTGACCGGCTGGTCGAGCGCCACCTTGCCCCGGTCGACCAGCTGCATGACGGACAGCGCGGTGAACGATTTGCTGAGGGAGCCGAGAACGAACGGCGTCCGCGCGGTCACGCCCTTGCCGTGGGTTCCGACGGTCGGCGTGCCGTCCGGCGCGACGACGACGTAGGCGGCGGCCGGCGGGGCGAGAGCGTCGAGCTCGCGCCCGACCGTGTCGGCGACCGTGCGCGGCGCCGCCGCGTCGGCCGGGACGACCACGAACAGGATGGGTAGGACGACGGCGAGCAGAACCAGAATCCTTCGCGTCATGTCGTCGATGCTTCTGCGGCGCGGCCCCGGGCTCCACCCGGCCAGCACCCCGGCCGATGGTAGGGCTAGCCGCACCAGCCGGAGATCGACCGGTTTAGGGGGTAGCCCGGGCCGGGTACCGTCGCTCAGGTGAGGCGGTTGTTACTCGCGGTGCTGTTGGTGGTGCTGGTGGGCTGTGGGGTCTCGCGGCTGCCGGGGCCGGGCGAGACCACGGCCACGCCCAAGCCGGCCAAGTCCGACGACACGGTCACCCGGTCGATCGGGGACGTCGAGCGGTTCTGGACGGGCGAGTTCCCGAAACTGGCCGATGGCAAGAAGTTCCAGAAGGTGCGGGGCGGCTATCACCCGTACACGGAAAGCGTGCCGCCGCCCGACTGCGGTGACCAACCGGGTCAATACCAGCCGAACGCCTTCTATTGCCCGACCGGCGATTTCATCGCGTGGGATGCGCAGACCCTGATTCCGCAGCTCCAGTCCGATTTCGGCTCGCTGCTGGTCGGCGTGGTGTTCGCGCACGAGTACGGCCACGCGATCCAGGTGCGGCTGGGGGCCACTCGGCAGCCGACCGTGGTGCTCGAACAGCAGGCCGACTGCTTCGCCGGGGCGTGGCTGGGCGACGCGCTGGCCGGGCACTCGAAGGTGTTCAAGAACGTCAGCGCCAAGCAGCTCGACAACACCGTCGCCGGCATCCTGATGCTGCGCGACCAGCCCGGCACGCCGGCGATGGACGAGGGCGCGCACGGCAACGCGTTCGACCGCATCCGGGCCCTGCAAGACGGTGTGCAGCAGGGCGCCGGCAGGTGCGCGCAGTACGACGCCGGCAACCTCCCGGTGACCGAGGTGCCGTTCACCGATCCCGAGGACGCGCAGCGCGGCGGCGACCTGCCGTACGCCGACGCGGTCCAGCTGCTCGCGCAGGACGCGCAGGGCTACTGGGAGCGCACGTTCCCGCAGCTGACCGGCCAGGCCTGGCAGGACCTGCGGGTCGAGCCGTTCGACGGCGCCAAGCCGGACTGTTCGAAGCCCGACTCGACCGCACAGGGCGAGGCGTTCTATTGCCCGGACGGCGGCTTCGTCGCCTTCGACAACCGGCAGCTCGGGCCGGCGCTCTACGACCGGATCGGTGACAACGCGGTCGGCATGCTGCTCGGCGACCTCTTCGCCCGCGCGGCGCAGGACCGCCGCGGCCGGTCGACCACCAGCAAGGCCGGTCAGCTCGCGGTCGACTGCCTGGCCGGCTCCTGGACGTACGACATCCTGAACCGTTCGGCGGCCGACCGGAAGCGGGGTGGCGTCACCCTGTCGCCGGGCGACCTCGACGAGGCCGTGGCGGCGCTGCTCTCGTTCGGGCGGGCCGAGGACGGCAGCGGCCTGACGGCGTTCGACCGGATCGCGTCCTATCGCAGCGGGGTGTTGCAGGGGCTGGAGGCCTGCTCCTAGGACTCGCTCATCCGCGGTTGCGGGATGCCCACGGCCGGGGCGGGCCGCCAGCCGGCCTGGAACGCCAGTACCACGCTGAGCAGGACCGTCACGACGATCGCGTCGATCCAGTAGTGGTTGCCGGTCACCAGCACGACGAACAGCGTGATGATCGGGTGCAGCAGCCAGAGCCGGCGCCAGCGGCCGTTGGTGGCCCCGATCAGCGCGATCGCGACGGCCAGCGCCCAGCCGACGTGCAGCGACGGCATGGCGGCGTACTGATTGGTCAGCGAGTCACTGGTCGGCGACCCGTAGACGGCCGGGCCGAACAACTTGCCGGTGTCGACCATGCCCATCGCGGTCAGCATGCGCGGCGGGGCCAGCGGCATCAGCAGGTGCACGACCAGGGCGGCGGCGGTCAGCCAGGCGAGCATGCGACGGGTGCGCACATAATGCTCGGGCCGCTTGATCCACATCCAGATCAGGCACGCCGCGGTGATCGGGAAATGGACGTACGCGTAATAGCAGTTCGCCAGCTTTATCAGCCATTCGTGGCCCATCACGGCCCGCTGGAGCGTCGATTCACTCGGGAGGTGGACGAGCCGCTCGAAGTGCCAGACGTCGCGCGCGTTGGCGAGCGCCTCACCGACGTGGCCCTCGGCCGCGACCCGGCCCAGCTTGTAGGCGAGGAACAGGATGACGACCAGCGCGATCTCGCGGAGGGCACGATTGGTGGTGGCCCTGAGCCTGGACGGTGCTAGGTCAGCGTCGGGCGCGGCCTCCTCCTGCATCACGCTCACGAAGCACTCCCTCTCCCGTCGCGGCCCGCGCCGGGACCCCGGATCGCAATGGCCCCGGACAGCGCTGGCGACCAGGTTTGTCCGGCGATCTTCGCAGATGATCGCAACCCCGGGATATGACGGTCTTCACCCGAAGGTATGGCGGTGTTCACCAGCAAATCGGGCCCGCTCGGGAAGATCGTCCGAGTGGGGCGCGCTCGGTGACCGAGTGGTCGGCTTTCCGCTACATCGGGGCCGGATCGACCCCTAGCCAGGGTCGTTCGGGGGCCGGTAGGCTCGGTGACCTGGTCAGGTGCGTCTTGACCACGGTCGGCGCCGCGCGGGGGGTCGCAGTCCCGAGGGGTCGCCGGGTCGACACGCGATCGACTGCGATTGAGGTCGCCACGTGAGTCCCGACGACGTGCACCGGGTTCGCATCACCGATGCGTCCCGCACCCTGGGTGACCGGGTCCTGGCTGACCGGGTCCTGGGTGACCGGGTCCTGGGTGACCGGGTCCTGGGTGACCGGGTCCTGGGTGACCGGGGGTTCGCGGTCACGACCGCGGCGGCGTCGCGCGACGCGGGGCCGTTCGTCGCGCTGCGAGCGCCGGGGTCGGACGCGCCGGTCGCGGCGGAGGTGGTCGAGGTGCTGGGCTCGGAAGGGCGGGTGCTGCTCGAGGTGGCGGCGCCGGGCTTCGACGTGCCCTTCAACCCCTCGATGGCCGGCCAGGTGCCGCGCTTTCGGCGGCTCGGGGCGGGCCGCCTGCTCGCTGAACCGAAATTGGGTGGCGTGAAGGGCTCGGAAGGCGAAAGCTCGACGGCAGACACCGCGAGCGAACAGGCAGGTGGGACGCGACGCACGACAAACGACCAGGAACGCGGGGCGCTCCTGCCGGCGTACCTGAAAGAGCGCGCCCGGACCGGGCGCCTCGACCCGGTCGTGACCGGGCCCGCGCTGGAGGGGTCTCGGTGACGGAACGGCTCGCTGACGTGGTCGGCCAGGTCGAGGAGGCTGTCCTCGCCGCTGCCACACGCGAGCCCGGCGCCGCCGAACGCCTGTCCGCGCTGCGCATGCTGATCTCGATGCGGCTCGAGGCGGGCACGTCCCCGACGCGTTACCTGGCGACGATGCTCGCCTTCCTCCGCGAGCACGAGCTGGGCGTCCGCCTCGCGCCGGAGGGCGTTTCGCGCAGTGCGTCCCGCGCGGAGCGGGTGCGGTTGGGGGCGCTGCACGGCGTACTCCTCGCGCAGCTCGGGCGAACCGCCCAGGCCCGGGGCCGCGGGGAGAAGACCCTGACCGAGCCGGTCCATTCCGCCCTGGCCACCCGGAGCCTCGACGCCCGCACATTGTTGTCGATCAGCAATGCTGAGGCTTTGTCCCCGCCGGCCATCGCCCGGTTGCGGGTCGCCCCGCTGGGCGAAGATCTTGACGCCGCGACCGCCCTCGCGGAGGTGGTCTCGCTCCCCGACCGGCGTCCGGAGGCTCTGGGCGCGGTGGCCGATCTGGCTTATGCGCAGTTCCGAATAGCGTGGCTCGCCGGACAATCCGGAGATTTCGCCAGGTTGGCGTCGGCTCTGCGGACGGCGACGCTCGCGCTCACCGCGGCGCTCGGCGCCGACAACCCCCGCACGATCACCGCGCGGATCCGGCTGGCGGAGTGCGACCGGCTTTCCGGCCGGGCACGCTTTTCCGATGTACGGGCGGGGACCGCCCGCCTCCACAGACGTGATCGCCCCTTGACCGTCGCCGCTCTCCCCCTCAGAGTCCCGCTCGCTTGCCCCGCCGATGGTTCGCGCACGAACAGTTTCCGTGCGGACGATCCTGACGTTCACCCGCCGGCGAAGAGGGCGGCACGCACTTCCGCGCGCGGCGTCGCCGTTGTCCGGAAACCCGGTTTGGGCAGATCCGCCGGAGTTATTCACCGCACAAAACGTGGCGAACCGGACGCCGAAGACGCCGCCCGGGTCCTCGGACGGCACCATCCGCCGACCGTCGTGCTGGCCGCGGCGACCCGTCCGGAGGGCGACGAACTGGCCCGGACCGCAGCTCAGGCGGCCCTGGTGCTCGGCGCCGGACACTCCGTGACCAGAATGCTCGACGAGAGACTGCGGTCCTGCCGCCGCACTGGCCCCAACACCACACCCACCCATCGCACCACCGACGCCATCGGGACCGACACCACTGCCATGAGCGAGCCGACCGCCGCAGCGACCGCTGCCACCGCGACCGCATCCACCCACACCGACGCCGACCTGACCCTGACCGCCAACGGGGGTGCCGCACCGCCGGACGCCCCCGGGGCGGCAGTGCCTGCCGCTTCCCCGGACACGCCGGCTGCCGCCGCAAGCGACCCGGCAGCCTCCCCCGGCGACGCGCCCGCTGCTCCGGCGGCACCCGCCGACGCCACGGCAACCGTCCCAGCGGCCTCCGCCGCCGAGACGACCGGAGACGCCGGCGCAGCGGCGTCCTCGGCCCTCCCCGGCCCGAACGCCACCGGCGGCTCGGACGCTGTCCCGGACGCCGGGGCCGGGTCGGGCGCCGCCGCCCCGGACGCGGCGACCGGCTCGGACGCCGTGACCGGCTCGGATGCCGTGACCGGCTCGGATGCCGTGACCGGCTCGGATGCCGTGGCCGCACCGGGCGACGGGACCTCGCCCGGCGCAACCGGCGAAGGAGCCGGCTCGCCGGACGCGGGAGCGGGTGCCGGTTCACCGGACGAGGGCGGAGGCAGCGCCGACGCTGAGGCAGGTGCGGCGAGTTCGCCAAGCGGGGCCGTGAGCAGCACGGAGGCGACTGTCCCGGCAGACTCGACGGACGTGTCAGCTGACGAGGCCGCGACCGGCTCCGATGCGACGAGCGCACCCGACTCGACCGACGGCTCGCCCGCCAGCTCGGACGCCCCGGGCACCGCCGACGCGGCCTCGGCCGAGGGGTCCTCGGGCGACGCCGATGCCGCGGCCGCTCCCGGGACGACCGACGGCTCGGACGCCGCGGCTGCCTCCACCGGCGACGCGGCCGAGAGTCCGGCGGCTGCCACGCCGACGCCCGGGGGCACGCCGGGCCGGAGCCGCGGGCCTCGGCAGCAGCCGGAGTCCGAGGAGAAGGCCCGCATCTGGGACGCCATCGAGAAGATCAGGGACGACAGCGGCATGGTCCGCGGCCGGGTCGTCGAGGTGGTCAAGGGCGGCCTCGTACTCGACGTCGGGGTGCGCGCGTTCCTGCCCGCCTCACTGGTCGAGATGCGCCGGGTGCGCGACCTCAACCCGTACGTGGGTCGTGAGCTGGAAGCGAAAGTCCTGGAAATGGACCGCGGCCGGGGCAACCTGGTGCTTTCCCGGCGGGCGCACCTCGAGGAGACCCGCTCGGCCGGCCGGTCGACGCTGCTCGCGCAGCTGGCGCCGGGGCAGATCCGCCGGGGTGTGATCTCCTCGGTGGTCAACTTCGGGGCGTTCGTGGACCTGGGCGGCGTGGACGGCCTGATCTCGGTCGCCGAGCTGTCGTGGACCCACCACAATCATCCGTCCGACGTGGTCGAGGTCGGCCAGGAGGTCGAGGTCGAGGTGCTCGACGTCGACCAGTCCCGGGGCCGCATCTCGCTCTCGCTGAAGGCGACGTCGCAGGATCCGTGGCCGCAGTTCGCCCGGAACCACCCGATCGGCCAGATCGTGTCGGGGCGGGTCACGAAGCTGATGCCGTTCGGGGCGTTCATCCGGGTCGACGGGCTCGAGGGCCTGGTGCACGTCTCGGAGCTCGCCGACTACCGCGTCGACACCCCCGACCAGGTGCTGCGGACCAACCAGGACGTCCTGGTCAAGGTCACCGACATCGACCTGCAGCGCCGCCGCATCTCGCTGTCGGTCCGCCAGGCCAACGCCGAATACCTCCCCGAGGAGGAGCAGTTCGACCCGGTCACCTTCGGCATGCTCAACACGTACGACGCCCAGGGAAACTACATCTACCCCGAGGGCTTCGACGCCGAGACCGGCGAGTGGCTGCCCGGCTTCGAGGAACAGCGCGACGTCTGGGAACGCCAGTATTCTGACGCCCACGACCGTTGGGTCGCCCTCGGCCAGCAGGTGGAGGCGGCCCAGTCCGGCGCCCCCGCCTACACCGCCGGTTCCCCGTCGGGCCAGCGCGGCGGCCGAGAAGGTGGCCGAGAAGGTGGCCGAGACCGGGAGGGTGGCGGCCGCCGCGGCGGCAACGACCGCGGCAGCAGCCACAGCAGCGGCCACTCCAACGCCCCTCGCACCGCCTCCGAGCCCACCACCGGCAACGAGGACGTCGACGAGCGCCTGGCCGCCCTCCGCGAACGCCTCTCCGAAGGCCACAACAACAACCGCACCGACGGCTGAAGTTCCGGAGGCTGTGGACAACCGCGCGAAATTGTCAGACCCGGATGCTTGAATCGCCCCCACCCAGTACGGGGTGGGGGCGAGGCAGCCAAGCCGCGTGGGGTGAGAGCCGGGTCCGGTGAGCCGGACCGGGTCGGTGAGACTGAGGCCGAGCATCCGGTTCATTGGCGTTGGACCGGGACCGACCAGTCGGCGTGTGGCGCGGTCCCGTCGACAAGCGGCGAGCTGGGCCTTTCCGGCGCGGCGGCCCGGGTTAGGCGATTTGTTCGGTTCCTTCGCTGGTGCTGGTCGCGGTGTGGACGTCGTAGTGGGTCGCTGGGTGAGTTTTGCGGCAGCTGGCGGGCCGACCCGGGCCTGGCCTGGCCTGGCCGACCCGGGCCTGGCCTGGCCTGGCCTGGCCGACCCGGGCCTGGCCTGGCCGGGCCGGGCCGGGCCGGGCCGGGCCGGGCCGGGCCGGGC
>NZ_JBFBAD010000151.1:0-22961 GCF_040682075.1 Actinoplanes sp. NPDC051411
CGGCGCCCGCGGGCGCCGGCACCTCCTCTCGGTTGCGCGCGGAGATCCGCTCGCGCTCCTAGGCCGTACGGCCGGGGGCCGGCGTCGCCGACCCGTGAGTGGCGAGCACGGTGTGTGCCGCCGAGGCCAGCGTGGCGTGCCGGTGCCAGCCGGCGTACGAGCGCCCGGTGAAGTCGCGCAGGCCGACCCGGTCGCCGGTGGTCTCCAGCTCGTGCCCGACCCGCGCGACCAGCGACGTCAGCCGCACCAGCGAGGCGAGGCCGAGGTTGTCGCAGCTGGTCAGCCAGAGCCGGCTCGGACCGGTCCCGCCGTGCGGGGTGAGCTCGATCAGGGTCAGCGGGTCCCGGGTGCGGGTGCTCGGCAGCCGGACGCCGGCCGTGCCGGCCAACACCGGCCGGCGGGCGCCGGGGGCGAAGACCGGCCGTCGGCTGCGCCGGGCCGCCGCGGCCAGTTCGCCGGCCGGCTGCACCTCCGGCCCGCCCGGCAGGCCCCCGCCCGTCGATCCGCCCGGCGTGACGCCGTCCGCCGCGATCAGGCCGAGGCCGGCCGGGACGCGGGCCAGCACCGCCGCTCCGCTCGCCCGCAACCGCCGGACCACGGTCTCGGCGTCCATCTCGCGGGCGTCGACCAGCACCAGGCCGCCCGGCGTGCCGTCGAGCTCCAGATAGGTGTCCACCGCGCAGGCGCCCAGCGACTGCGGGACCACCTCGTCCGGGATGGCCGCGCGCCGCCGGCGCTTGTCGTCGGTCAGCCAGTCCTCGTTGAGGTGCAGGCGCCAGTTCACCGGGGTCACGAAGTCCGGGGTGGCGGTCCACAGGCTCACCGCCCGCTGGGCGTTGAGCGAGTGCCGGAGACCGGCCGAGAACTTGCGGCCGACTCCCACCGAGTGGGTCCCGGCCTTCGGGATCAGGGTCGGATGCAGCACCCACGCGCGCACCCCGGCCGACCGGGTGACCCGGCGGGTGAGTGCCCGGCGGACCGGCATCCAGTCCCAGGTGGAATCGCTGACGAAATGGTGCAGCGCCTGCTCGGCGGCGGGGTCCTCCGATATCCCCGCGATATTGCGGATTGATTTCCGGCCGCGCGTGCCGAGCAGGCCCCTCACGTATTCCCTGCCGCGTCTGCGCTGATCACTACGTGGTAGGTCGGCGAATATTTCCGTGCACAATTCGGTGACGTCCTCGTCCAGGCGCAACGTTCCCCCTCGATGCGTCGACGGCAAACCCCAACGAGTTTGTAATGCCGCGGCGGTGACCGTCGAGGTGCTGACGTCACCACCTTCGGTGCCGCGATGGTTGCCGGAGGCGCACGCAGCGCCTTGACGTCGGGCTCGGCGAATCGGCCGGCGGGTACCTGACAGAATTGATTGCGCGCAATTGCCGGACCGCGGCGGGGTGCCCCACGATTGGCCGCGTCGATCAATTCAGCACCGACGCGGAATCCAAGGGAGTGCCCCGGTAATGATGAAGGCTTCGGTCGCCCCGGGTTTCCGGCAACCGGAGACGCCGTTCACCGGCCCGGACCCGGGAACGGCGTCATGACCCGACCGCACGATCCCGCGGCGCACGCCGTGGCCCTGGTCCGGGACCTGCCGGCCCGTCAGCAGCCCCGCTGGGCCGAGCCCGGCGTGCTCGCCGACGCGCGCCGCTCGCTGGCCCAGCGCCCGGCCCTGGTCGGCCCGGACACGGTCGACGCGCTGCGGCACGCCCTGGCGCGGGTCGCGGCCGGCGCGGCTCAGGTCGTGCAGGCCGGCGACTGCGCCGAGGACTTGGCCGAGTGCGGGCCGGCCGACATCCTGCGCAAGGCCGGCCTGCTCGACCTGCTGGCCGGCACCCTGCAGCTGACGACGCAGCGCCCGGTGCTGCGGGTCGGCCGGATCGCCGGCCAGTACGCCAAGCCGCGGTCACACGACACCGAGATCGCCGGTGGCCAGGTGCTGCCGGTCTACCGCGGTCATCTGGTCAACGGGCCGGAACCCGACCCGGTCAGCCGGCGCCCCGACCCGCGCCGCCTGCTGCTGGGCCACCGGGCCGCCGACGCGGCGATCAGTCACCTCGGCTGGCGGCTCCCGGCGGGCGCGACCGCCCTCGGCGCGCCGGTGTGGACCAGCCACGAGGCGCTGATCCTCGACTACGAGCTGCCCCAGCTGCGTGCGGCCGCCGACGGCCGGATCCACCTGACGTCCACCCACTGGCCGTGGGTGGGTGACCGCACCCGCCAGCCGCACGGCGCCCACGTCGCGTTGCTGGCCGCCGTCGCCAACCCGGTGGCGGCCAAGGTCGGGCCCGGCATGACCGAGGACGAGCTGGTGGCGCTCTGCCGGCGGCTGGATCCCCGGCGCGAGCCCGGCCGGCTCTCGCTGATCGCCCGGCTCAGCGCCCGGGAGACCGCCGGCCGGCTGCCCGGTCTGGTCCGGGCCGTACGGCGGCACGGACACCCGGTGATCTGGCTGGTCGACCCGATGCACGGCAACACGGTGCGCACCGCGACCGGCCTCAAGACCCGCTACGTCGAGACGCTGGTGCAGGTGGTACGCGCCTTTCAGGACGTGGTGCGGGCCGGCGGCGGGGTAGCGGGCGGGCTGCACCTGGAGACCACCCCGGACGACGTCACCGAATGCGTCGCCGACGCGTCCCACGCCGACGAGGTCGGCAACAAGTACACGACGTTGTGCGATCCGCGCCTCAATCCCGGTCAGGCCCGCGCCGTCGTCAGTTCCTGGACCGGTTGATCCGAACACGGAGGTCCGACATGGAGGGAAAGGTCGCACTGGTGACCGGCGCTGCCGGAGGCATCGGCGCCGCTACCGTACGCGCGCTGGCGGAACGCGGAGCCCGGGTGGCGGCGGTCGACCGCGAGGCCGCCGGCAACGGCGCCCGGGCGGCCAAGTGCGTGGCCGACGGGCTGGACGTCACCCCGTTCACCGGCGACGTCGGCCGGTCCGCCGACGTCGAGGCCGTGGTGCGCTCGGTCGAGGAGGGGATCGGGCCGATCGACTTCCTCGTCAACGCGGCCGGCGTGCTGCACGTGGGCGCGGCCGACGCGCTGAGCGAACAGGACTGGACCGCCACCCTGACCACCAACGCCACCGGCGTGTTCCTGGTCTCGCGGGCCGTCGTCTCGCGGATGAAGACCCGGGGCCGGGGCGCCGTGGTCACCGTGGCCTCCAACGCCGCCGCCGTGCCCCGCCAGGGCATGGCCGCCTACGCCGCGTCCAAGGCGGCGGCCACCATGTTCACCAAGTGCCTGGGCCTGGAGGCCGCCCGCTACGGCATCCGCTGCAACGTGGTCGCGCCCGGCTCCACCGACACCCCGATGCTGCGCGGCATGTGGGCCGACGACACCGGCGCCCGGTCCACGATCGAGGGCCGGCCCGAGGAGTTCCGGGTCGGGATCCCGCTGGGCCGGCTGGCCGGCCCGGCCGACATCGCCGACGCGGTGCTCTTCCTGCTGTCCGAACGCGCGGGACACATCACCATGCACGAGCTCACCGTCGACGGCGGGGCCGCGCTCGGCGCCTGACCGTCCCCCGTCGATCTCCGTGGAGGCGAGTATGCCCTCGATCCAGCCCATCGCGCCGTACCCGATGCCGGGCGCGGACGACCTGCCGGCCACCGTTCCGGCGTGGCGGCCCAGCCCCCGGCGGGCGGTGCTGCTGATCCACGACATGCAGCGGTTCTTCCTGCGCCCGTACGCCGACGGCCGGTCCCCGCGCCGGGAACTGGTCGGCAACGTGGCGGCCCTGCGGGACGGCTGCGCGGCCGCGGGCGTGCCGGTCGCGTACACCGCGCAGAACGGCGGCATGACCGCGTCCCAGCGCGGCCTGCTCGCCGACTTCTGGGGGCCGGGCATGCGCACCGACCCGGACGACCAGCACGTCATCGACGAGCTGCGGCCCGGGCCGGGGGACTGGCGGTTCGCCAAGTGGCGCTACAGCGCCTTCGTCCGCTCGGCGCTGCTGGCCACGATGCGCGCGCACGACCGCGACCAGCTGATCGTATGCGGTGTCTACGCCGGTGTCGGCGTGCTGATGACCGCGGTCGAGGCCTTCAGCAACGACATCGAGACGTTCGTGGTCGCCGACGCGGTCGCCGACTTCTCGGCCCGGCGGCACCGGCAGGCGCTCGACTACGCGGCCGCCAACTGCGCCGTGGTGCTGCCCACCGAGCGGTTGCTGGCGGCGTTGCGCGCGGAGCGGGCCGCCGCCGCGGGCCGTGCCGGGAGGCCGCGGTGAGCGCCGCCTCGGCGCTGGCCCGGATCACGTCCGCCGAGCCGCCGCCGTTCGCCCTGCTGCACCGGCCGCACGTCGGCGACGGCCGGCGGGTGGACGTGCTGATCGGCGACGTGCGGCCGGCCGCGTCGCTGGACCGCATCCCGCTGCGGGCGGCCCGCCCGCCCGGCGCCGGACCGTACGACGCGCTGGTGCTCCTGCCCTACCGGCAGATCACCGAGCGCGGCTTCGCCTGCGTCGACGACCGGGCGGAGTTGCTCACGCTGCGGGTCACCGAGCAGGCCGTGGCCGGTCTGGACGACCTGCCGCGGCCGGCCGGGCCGGCACTGCGGCTGGACGCGGCCGGGTTCGACGTGGACGACGCCGCCTACACGGCGGCGGCGCGCCGGATCATCGACCGGGAGATCGGCTCGGGGCAGGGCGCCAACTTCGTGCTGCGCCGCTCGTACCGCGCGGACATCACCGGGTACACCCCGGCCCACGCGTACGCGCTCTTCCGCAACCTGCTCGCCACCGAGTCGGGCGCCTACTGGACGTTCCTGATCAGCACCCCCGAGGTGACGCTGGTCGGCGCCACCCCGGAACGGCACGTCAGCCTGGCTTCCGGCACCGCGGTGATGAACCCGATCAGCGGCACCTACCGGTACGGGCCGGACGGACCGACCCGGGACGGCCTGCTCGAGTTCCTCGACGACCGCAAGGAGATCGACGAGCTGTCCATGGTGCTCGACGAGGAGCTGAAGATGATGGCCCGGGTGTGCCGGGCCGGCGGCCGGGTCCTCGGCCCCGAGCTGCGGCAGATGGCCCGGCTGGCGCACACCGAGTACTTCATCCGGGGCGACACGACCCGCGACGTCCGGGACATCCTGCGCGAGACGATGTTCGCGCCGACCGTGGTGGGCAGCCCGCTGGAGAACGCCTGCCGGGTGATCACCCGGTACGAGCCGGACGGGCGCGGCTACTACAGCGGGGTCGCGGCGCTGATCGGGCACGAGGAGGGCGGCCGGCGGGACATGGACTCGGCCATCCTGATCCGCACCGCGGAGATCGCGGCCGGCCGGGTGCGGATCGGTGCCGGGGCGACGATCGTGCGCCACTCCGACGCGGCATCCGAGGCGGCCGAGACCACCGCCAAGATCAGTGCGCTGCTCCGGGCGCTGGACGGGGCCCCGGCGGCCCGGCCGGACGCGGCCGGGCCGCGACGGTTCGACCGCGATCCGCGCGTGCGCAGCGCCCTGGGCGGCCGCAACGCGACGGTCGCCCGGTTCTGGCTGGCCGGCGACCCGCCGCCGCACCGGCCCGGGCGAGCTCGTCCGCCCGGCTGCCGCATGCTGATCGTCGACGCCGAGGACACGTTCACGTGGATGCTGCGCCACCAGTTGAGCGCACTCGGCCACCGGGTCGAGGTGCGGCGTTACGACGACGGGTGCGACACCGCCGGATGGGACCTGGTGGTGCTGGGTCCGGGCCCGGGCGACCCGGGCGACGACCGGGACCCCAAGATCCGGGTGCTGCGCCGGACCGCGCGGCGGCTGCTGGCCGAGCGCCGGCCGATGCTGGCGGTCTGCCTGAGCCATCAGGTGCTCGGTGGGCTGCTCGGCTTCGAGGTGCGCCGCCGGCCGCGCCCCAACCAGGGGGTGCAGCTGCCGGTCGACCTGTTCGGCGACGTCGAGCGGGTCGGTTTCTACAACACCTTCGCGGCGTACAGCCCGGCGGCCAAGGCGGAGAAGCCGTGGGGTGACGTCGTGGAGGTCAGCCGGGACCACCGCACCGGCGAGGTGTTCGGACTGCGCGGGCCGTCGTTCGCCTCGATGCAGTTTCACCCCGAGTCGATCCTGAGCACCCACGGGATCGACATCCTCGAGCGCACGGTCGACCGGCTGCGGCCGGGCTGAGCCGCCCCCCGGCCGCCCGGCCGCCCGGCCGCCTCACTTGCCGATATGCAGCGCCTCCCGCACGAACATCTGCGCGAAGGTGGGCGCGCCGGTGGTGGTGACCACGTCGAGGAACTGGCCGACGTGCCGGTTTTCGGTCGCCTCGCGGATCAGCAGGTCGGCCAGGTCGATGCGGGAGGTGAACCGGCCGGGCAGCCGGCGCGGCTCGGCCCGGTAGTCGGTGACCTCGTCGCCGTCGAACAGCCCGGCCGGGCGGATCACCGTCCAGTCGAGGCCGCTGGCGACCACCAGCTTCTCCAGGCGCGCCATGTCCTCGTAGACCGTGCGGCCCAGCCGGAGCAGGATCGGCGCGATGATCTTCTTGAAGGTGAAGGTCTCGCCCTCGGCGTGCTCGCCGGTGGTGCCGGTCGAGGTCACGCAGACCAGGCGGCGCACGCCGTACGCCTGCATCGCCTTGATGATGTTGGCCCCGCCGACCGAGTAGACCTCGACCTTTTCCTTGGTGTATCCGATGCCGAGCGAGGAGACCACCGCGTCCTGCCCGGCGATCAGGTCGTCGACCGCGGACGCGTCCAGCACGTCGGCGCCAGCCACCCGCAGGGCCGCCCCGGTCACCGGGAACGCCTCCGGATGGCGGGTCACGGCGGTGACCGTGTGCCCGCGGGAGAGGGCCATCTCCGTCGCCAGCCGGCCGGTGGGGCCGTTCGCGCCGAATATCACGAGGTTCATGGGTCGTCTCACTTCCGGGGCCGTCGCTCTCGAACATCGGTCCGAACCCAGAACGTCGGTCTGTCACCCGAACGTCGTTCCGGTATCGCGACCAACGTACTACGCTCGGCCGGGCAACGGTCAAGCGGTCGATTCGAGGCAGAGGGCGGTAACGACGTGGCCGGTCAGGCGCGCACCAGTGGCGGCGGTCTCTGGCTCCGGGCGAGCTCATCCGGCCGCACCAAGCCGCCCCTGAGCCTCGACCGCATCGCGGCCGCGGCCGTCGCCCTGCTCGACGAGCAGGGCGTCACCCAGTTCACGATGCGCAACCTGGCCGACCGGCTGGAGGTCGGCACCACCACGCTCTACTGGCACGTCGACACCAAGGACGACGTGATCGACCTGGCGGTCGACGCCGTGTTCGCCGAGTCGTCACCGCCGGGCGGACACGGCCCGGACTGGCGGGCCGACATCACGGAGCTGCTCACCGGCTGGCGCGAGACGCTGCTGCGGCACCCGTGGTCGGCCGCGCTGCCGCTGCGGCCCCGGCCCACGGTCGGACCCGGCTTCCTCGCCTGGATGGAGTTCCTGCAGGCCGCCCTCGCGCGGGCCGGGCTGACCGGGCCGGACGTCGCGGCGGCCGGCTGGGTGCTCTACAGCCACGTGCAGGGCTCGGCGGCAAGCCAGGTCGCGCTGCGGTGGACGGCGCAGGAGCGGCGCGAGGCCCAGCAGCAGCTGGAGGAGCACCGCGACCGCTATCCGACCCTGGCCGCCCAGCGCCACCTGCTCGACGACGACTGGGCGGGCAATTTCCGGCGCGGCCTGACGTACGTACTGGATGGCCTCGCCACCCGCATGCCGCCGCCGCCCTGATGGGCGGAAAAAGTGGATCAGAGGTCGTATTTCTTGAGCACCTCGTGCCCCACGAACTTGATCGCCGAGGTGGTCTGCTCCATGCCGAGCTTGTACGCGGTGGCGACCTCGACCAGGCGCAGCGTCTGATAGTCGATCGCGGCCAGGTTGTCCTCGTGGACGTTGTTCGCCTCGTGCCGCGAGATGCTGCAGGTGCCGTAGGGCGCGCCGTTGTTGGGCAGCCCCAGCACCTCCACGCTGGAGCCGTTCGGCACGATGAGCGAACCCCAGTGGCAGATCGAGTTGTGCAGCGCCAGGATGGCCGCCTGCTGACCGGCGTGCGGCATCGAGCCGGACGCGAAGACGGTGACGACCTTGTTGGCCAGGTCGCCGGGGATGGCCACCGGGCCGGAGTGGTCGATGAAGTCGATGATCTGCGGCGCCGGCAGGCCGAAGTGGACCGGCGTGCCGATCATGATGGCATCCGCGGCGACCAGGTCGGCCATGGTGGCCACCGGCACGTCGGCGATCTCCTCGTTGAGCTCGGCGTACGCCTTGCGGTCGAGAACGATGGGGTTGGGCAGGTCGGGCACCTTGTAGAGCTGTGCCTCGGCGCCGGCCTCGACCGCGGCGGCGCTCGCGGCCGCCGCCAGCTGGTGGGTGTTGCCGCTGCGGGAGTGGAAGACGATTGCCACCTTGATCACGAGTGCGCTCCTCACGGTCGGATCTCCGGGGCATCGTGTCGGCCGCGGCGCGCACCGGGGAACGGCACGATCCATAGTTAGTCAGCTCGGCCCGGCGATCTGACAAACCCTGTCCGGCTTCGTTGACCGGCATGCCCGCGTCCCGATGTGCTGGCGCCTATGGCGAATGCACCCGACCAGCCCGAGGCCGCCGCCGAGGGCCCCGGCCGGCTGATGCCGGCGTTCGAGCAGGCGTTCAATTCCGGCGATCCGGACCGGCTCGAGCAGCTCTTCGAGCCGGACGCGCTGCTCGTGCTGGCGCCCGGCGAGGTCCTCGCCGGCGCCGGCCGGCGCGACCGCAAGCCCCCGTTCTTCCTGCCCATCCGGGTGACCGTCCGGCACGAGTACGTCGCCGGCGACATCGCCCTGCTGATCAACGACTACGTGCACGAGGGGACCACGCCCGACGGTGAACACCGGCGCATCGAGGGCACGGCGGTCGACGTGCTGCGACGCGGACCCGACGGGCAGTGGCGCTGCCTGATCAGCAATCCGGCGGGCATCGCGACCGCCGGCGCACCGGCCTGACCGCCATAGCCAATACCGGCGCCCGCCGCTATGGCCGGCAACGAGATTCCCGGGTGCCGAGAGGAGGTGATTCACATGACCGAGTACGAGGCTCCCGCCCTGGTCGAGCTGGGCGACTTCGCCGAGCTGACGGCCTGGTACGGGTGGGCGAGCGACGACACCGAGGGTGTCGCGATCGTCTGAGGAAACCAGTGAGAAGCACCGCCGGATGAGGGGAGAGATCGTGCGAGCCTCCTGGTTCGTAGCATTTCCGGAGGACCACGAACGCGGTGCTCCGGCACCCTCGCCGGCGGTGCACCGCAGCGTGGTCACCCATCGGTCGGGGCGCGCGTGGATCGTGGCCGACACCACCCACGCCGCCCTGGTCACGGCCGCCTCCGGGGCCAGGCGTCTCGCGGTGTTCGGCGAGACCGACACCGACCCGGGCCGCCTGGCCCGCCTGCTCGACCGGCATCCGGACGCGACCGGCGTGATGGATGCCGCGCACGCCCTGCCGGGCAGCTTCCACGTCCTGTACACCGACGGCTCGTCGACGTACGTGCAGGGAACGGCGTCCGGCGTCCGGCAGGTCTTCTGGTGCCGCGACGACGACGGTCACCCGCTGGTCTCGGACACCGTCGAGGTGCTGGCCCGGCTGACCGGCGCGCGGGTCGAGCCGAGGGCCGCCGCCTGGGGTCTCCTGCATCCCGGCCTCGACTACGGCCTGGTCACCGACACGTTCTGGCAGGGCGTGCACCGTCTGCCGGCCGACCAGCGGCTGCACCTGTCCGGCGGCCGGGTGTCCCGCTCGGTGTGGTGGCAGCCGCCGGCCGCCGAGCTGCGCGAGGCCGAGGGCGCACCGGCACTGCGGGCCGCCCTGGACGCGGCGGTCGGGGTCCGGGTCGCCGGGGGCCGCCGGCTCTCGGCCGACATGTCCGGCGGCATGGACTCCACGTCGCTGTGCTACCTGCTCAGCGAGCAGGGTGCGGAATACTCGGCGTTCGTCGAGCAGACCCTCGACCCCAATCACGACGACGCCCGGTGGGCCGGCGTCGCGGCGCAGGCCCTGGGCCAGCCGCTGACCGTGTTCGGCCCCGACGACCTGCCCCGGCCGTACGACGGCATCGCCACCGCCGACGGCGACCTGGACACGTCGGTCCCGTACGAGATCGGCGAGCCGTACACCCTGATCCGCAACCGGACCCGCAAGATCGCCCTCGGCAAGCTGTTCGCCGGCTCGGGCTCGGTCGC
This sequence comes from Actinoplanes sp. NPDC051411, assembly GCF_040682075.1. Lineage (NCBI taxonomy): Bacteria > Bacillati > Actinomycetota > Actinomycetes > Micromonosporales > Micromonosporaceae > Actinoplanes > Actinoplanes sp. NPDC051411. The sequence continues at coordinate 10,188 of NZ_JBFBAD010000151.1, forward strand.
GCACGTGGCCGGCTTCGGCGGCGACGAGCTGTTCACGGTCGCTCCCTCGTACTACAGCGACCTCTACGCGACCGCCCCGCTGCGCGCCATGCGCGCGATCCGGCCCCTGGCCCACCTTCGCCGGTGGCCGCTGCGCACGGTCTACCGGGCACTGCGCGCCCAGCAGACGTACGACGCGTGGTTCACCACCCAGCTGGGCGACCTCGAGGCCGAGCCGGTCGACCTGCTGCGCGTCCCCAGCGTGGGCTGGGGACCGCGGCTCAGGCTGCCGCCGTGGGCGACCCCGGCCACGGCCGAGGCGATCCGCTCGCTGGCCGGCGACGCGCCCCGACCGTACCGTCCGCAGGCGCCCGCCCGGGCCGGGCACACCGCCGTGGCCGGCCAGCGGATCGGCGGCACCCGGCTGGCCCCGCTGCGCCGCCTGCTGGAACGGTCCGGGGTGGCACTGACCCTGCCGTTCATGGACGACGCGGTGTTCACCACCGCGCTGTCGTTCTCGCGCGCCGAATCGCTGCCGGGCGCCCGCTACAAACCGATCCTGAAGGCGGCGATGAATCTCGGCGGCGCCAAGCCCGGCCTCGACCGGTCGACCAAGGGCGAGTTCAGCATGTCGGTGCACCGGGGGATGTCCCGCAACCGGGCCGCGCTGCTGGCGATGCTCACCGACTCCGCCCTGGCCGACCTGGGCCTGGTCGATCTGCCGGCGCTGCGGGCCGCCCTGCGCGACAACATGCGCCCGCAGCGCGACACCGCCGCCCTCGAACTCACCCTCGGCCTGGAGGCCTGGCTGCGGGCGGTCGGCGGCCGGCTGACCGCGCCCTCCACCGCGCTGACCGACCTGGAGATCTGATGATCACGACGAACCCGGACGTGGTGCTCACCCGCAACGACGACGGTGCCGTGCTGCTCAACAAGCGGTCCGGCCGCTACTACCGGCTCAACCCGCTCGGCAACGAGGTCTTCCGGCTCCTCGCCGAGGGAAGCGGCCTGGAGGACATCGTCGCCGACCTGCGGGCGCGCTTCCCGGACGCCGGCGAGCGCATCCCCGACGACGTGCGGCGGCTCGTGGCCGACCTGCGCCGGGCCGACCTGGTGCTGGACCGATGACCCTGCACATGACGGTGGAGCGGCGGCAACGCCCGCCCTGGCGGCGCCGGTTGCTGCCGGGGGCCGCCGTCTGGAGCTCACGCGCCCTGATCGCGATGACCAGCCCCTACCGGCTGGAGGCGGTCCTGCGCCGGCTGGCCACCGGGGCCCGCCCGGCGACGTACGCCGACGCCCTGCGCGCCCGCGACGACGTCGTCGCGGTGAGCCTGCGCTGCGCCGGCCAGTACTGCCTGCAGCGGTCGGTGGCGGTGGCCCTGCTGACACGTGCCCGCGGCCGGTGGGCGGACTGGGTCTCCGGCGTCAACCTGCAGCCGTTCGCGGCGCACGCCTGGGTCGAGGTGGACGGCCGGCCCGTCGGCGAGCCGCTCGATCTGACCGGGTTCCAGCGCAACATCGTCGTGCCGTGCCGGGACACCACCGGCAACGATCAGCGGAAGGGACGGAACGAGCCATGAACGAGGAAGCCGTCGCGAAAGAGATCGCGGAGAACGGCTGGTGCCTCGTGCCGGACTTTCTCACCGGCGCGGACCTGGACGCGGCCACCGCGGCGATGGAGGCCTACTTCCCCGACCCGGAGGGCGGGGAGGTGGACGCGGAAGAGATCGGCCGGCTCAAGCACGCCGTGCCGTTCCCGTTCACCAGCAACGCGCTCAACCGGGTCGGGCTCGACCCGCGGGTGCTCGCGGTGGCCGGGCACCTGCTCGGCACCGCCGACCTGCGGCTCACCAGCTCGTTCATCCAGGCCAAGTACGGCACCGCGTACGGCGAGAGCCGCGACCAGACACTGCACAACGACGCCTGGGCGGCCAGCAGCCTGCTGCACCCGCGTACGGACGGCCTCTACCAGCGCCTGTTCGGCATCCTGTACCTGACCGACGTCACCACCGACACCGCGCCGACCTACGTGGTGGACCGGGTCGACCACCTCGGCCTGCCGCTGATCACTTCGACCGGCAAGGCCTCGTACGAGAAGGACCAGTACCCGGAGCTGTACGAGCGGGAGCGGCCGGTGCCCGCGGCGCGGGGTTCCCTGCTGCTGTTCGTCGGCGACATCGTGCACCGGGGATCGGCCTACCGCGCCGAGACCGGCCGGCGCCTGGCGTGCTTCTTCAACATCCACGCCGCCGCGGCCCGGTGGACCGACAAGCATCTGTGGTCGCTGCGCCCCGCCTCGCCGAACTGGCCGGTCTTCCGCGACCTGATGGTGGAGCTGGCGCCCGAGCAGCGGCATCTGCTGGGCTTCCCGCCGCCGGGCGACCAGTACTGGACGCCGGAGACGATCCGCCACCTCGGGGAGCTCTACCCCGGCATCGACGTCACCCCGTACCGGGCCGCCCCGGTGGGGTCGCGATGACCGCGTACGCCGCCCGGGCCGAGGCGGGCCTGGGGATGCTCGGCGGCCTGTTCGGCGTCGACCTGGCCGCTTCGGCCGGACCGGCGGCCGCCGCGCTGTTCGGCCGGTGGGGGCATCGAGAGTCGCGCGGGGCCGCCGCCGGGTCGGGCCCGCCTCCGTACGAATATTCGGTCGCCCTGGGCGACCGGGCCGAGATCCGGCTGTTCTTCCGGCCGCTCGCCCCGGCCGGTGACAGCTCGCCGGCGGCGAGCTGGGAGCAGGGCTGGCGCACGCTCGACGGACTGAGCCGCGACCACGGCGTGCCACTGACCCGGGCCCGGCTCCTGGCCGACCTGTTCGAACCGGTCAGCGCCGACGCGGCCACCGGCATGTGCCTGGCCGCCGCGGTCGAGCCGGGCGGCGTGACCGGCGTCAAGGTCTACTTCGACGGGATGGCCCAGGGCGTGGCCCGCAACCGGGACCTGATGGCCGCGGCCATGTCCCGGCTCGGTTTCGAGGCGGCGTGGCGCCGGCTGGAGCCGCGGCTGCCCGCCTTCCTGCCGTCGTTCTCGGTCGACCTGCTCGACCGGCCGGACGCCCGGGCCAAGCTGTACGCGGTCGTGCCGGACGCCACCAGCGCCGAGATCGAGGACCGGGTGGCGGGGTTGCCCGGCTACGCCGCCGGCACCGCGGCGGCGTTCGGGACGGCCCTGTCCGCCCGGCGGGACGGGGCGCTCGCCGGCACCCGCGCCCGGCCGATGCTGTGCTGGAGCATGACCGCCCCGGTCACCCGGCACCCGGACGACGTCACGCTCTATCTGCCGTTCCGGGAGTACGTGCCGGACGGCCGGGACGCCCGGGAACGCCTGGCCGCCCTGTTGCCGCCGGACCGTCTCGCCCCGGTGGCGGCCCTCGGCGAGCACGCCTCGGGGGACGGCCCGCCGGTCAACCCGTTCCACTGGGCGGCGGTCAAACTGCGCCGCGCGCCGGCGAACCTGACCCTGTACATCGGCGCCGACCTGACCGACCTCCCGGCCGGTTCCGCACCCGGCCGGGCGAGAACGCCGGCCGGGGCGGCCTGACGGTCAGGCGACGTCGCGGTTGTCCGGCCGCACCTGGCCCGGAATGATGCCCTGCTCCGCGGTGCCGTAGCTGATGATCCGCCGGGCGTGGATCCGGATGATCGGATCGTCGCCGCCGTAGGCCGAGTCGGACGGCTTCTCGATCGTCTCGGCGGTGCCGCGGATCTCCAGGCAGCGCACCTTCCACGGCCGGAGCGACGGCACGTCGTCGACGACGAACGCGACCTGCCCGTTGGCCGCGATGTTGCGGTATTTGCGGCTGGCGGTCAGGTTGTAGCCGCCGATGTCGATCGTGCCGAGGGCCGGGTTGTAGCGGAACCCGACCGGGCTGTTCTGCAGGGTGCCGTCGGGGCGCAGCGTGGCCAGGCGTCCCAGGGGTTGCTCGTCGAGGTAGGCGATCTCGGATTCGGTGAAGGGCATCTTGCCAGGCTGCATCTTGAACCTAAGTTGAAGTCAACGGACGGGTAGGACCGAGGTTAGCGGGGGACCGGCGCAAACCGTCGCCGACTCGCTGAGTGACGGACGGGCTACAGAGCGGCCCGGGCCAGTGGCAGAGGAGGGGCGCCGAGCGCGGTCAGGCGGTCGTGGACCTCGGCGCTCGGCCCGCCCGAGGCGGCCACGATCGCGGCGATCTCGGTTGCGCCGATCAGATAGGCGGCGGCTTGCGAGGGGTACGCGAGGGCGCGGTTGACCTCGGCGTTCGCGTACTGTTCGGGCAGGTTGAGCTCGTCGCGCAGGAAGCCACGGGCCTGGTCGACGGTCATCGCGCCGGCGTGCACGCCCGCGTCGATCGCCGCGCGCGCCGCCCGCACGAGAAGAGCGACCAGATGCCCGCGCAGCTCGCCCGGCCCGGTGTAATAGCCGAGTTCGCCGGCCAGCTGTTCGGCGTAGACGCCCCAGCCCTCGGTGAAGAACGGCGTCGTGAACAGGGCACGCAGGGGCCGCCGGCTCATCCGGCTGTAATGCGCGTGATGCCCCGGATAGGTCTCGTGGACGGTGACCGTGGCCATGCCGGAGCGGCGCTGCGGCGACGGCGGCACCAGGAAGCGTCCGGAACCGGCGCCCAGCAACGGCGGCGGCTCATAGGACGCCACCGGCAGCAGCGCGAGCTTGTCGGCCGGGGTGGCCGCCACCTCGCACTCCTCGGCCTCCGGCAGGCTGACGATCCGATGCTCGGCGCAGAACCGCCGGGCCCGGACGGTCTCCTCCCGGTACCACTTCAGCGTCTGCCCGGCGTCGCCGGCCGGCTGGTCGGTGAAGACCGGCAACGTCGCCAGCCGCTTCTTGATCTCCCGCACGCGGGTCATCCCGAGCTCGTGCACCGATCCCGCGTCGTACCCGTCACCGGCCGCGACCCGCACCAGCGCCGTATAGGAAGCCTCGCCCACCGCCGGGTCGCCGTGCGCGCTGACCGCGAGGTTGCCGAGGAAGACCGCGAACTCGGCGTACGCCAGGGCGGCCGCCGACCCGCCGAGCCGCTCGCAGGCCGCCGCCCCCGCCTTGGCCTGGGCCGCCGCCCGGGCCAGCACCTGGGGGTCGGCCAGCGACGGGTCGAGATTGCGCCGCCCGTGCCGCAGCAGGTCAGGTGCCTGCTCGAGGTAGTCGCGCTGGTGTACGCCGAGCCGCAGCGCCGACAGCACCGGAGTCGTGTAGAGCTCCGGACTGCGCCGGTGCATCCCCAGCTCGTCGAGCACGAGCCGATGCCTCAGCCCGAGGACGGCCAGGTCGCGGTCGAACCGCTCCTCCTCGGTGGGCGCGTCGAACGCCCGCAGCCGTTCGATCCACCGGCGGTCGTCGGCGGCCGAGGCTCTGATGCCGGCCTCCGACATGTCGGGCAGGGCCGCGCCGGTCGCCGGGGCGCCGAGCCGGGCCGCGGCCACCGGCGTACGCCTGAACTCGCGCGAGACGAGGTCGTCGAGCACCCCCGTCATCGCGTGGCCGGCTCGGGCCGGCCCAGGCCTCTGGCGTGCTGCGCCGCGAGTTTGCGCACCTTTTCCCCTTATCGATGAACGACCTCGGCAACCCTAGGTTGTGGTTCGCGCAACCGGCAACGGATCGCTAGGATTTGGACCACGGCGTTGATCCAACGCCCAACCTCCATCGGCCGTCCCGGCAGGCCGCTCGCGGGGGCAAAGGGGAACACCTCCTCGGATCGCTCGTCATCCGCCCGCCACGGGCTCACCGCCGGGAGTGCAGTCCCGTGTGGCCGAGGGTTCCGATGACTGAGCGGAAGAACTTCAAGCGCCTGGTTCGCGAGCGTGCGCGCCGCACCGGCGAGTCCTACACCGCTGCGTTGCGGCACCTTCGGTCGAGCGACCCCTCGGAGGTCCCGTCCATGCCGTGGCAGAGAATCGAAAAAACCGACTTCGGGTACGCCGTGACCGTGCCCGAAAGCTGGGTCGAGCGCGAGCCCGACCTGAACAACAGCCCGTGGGAGACGGCCCGCTACACCGACCCGTCCAGCTGGCGGCACAGCGCGATCGTGTTCCGCCACCCGAGCGGTGGCCGGCGGCGCGAGGCGGCGGAGATGGCCACGGGGGCGGAGCGGGCGTTGACCGCCGGCGGGTTCGGCGAACTGGAGATCGCCGGGGCCGAGTGGGCGGGCCGGGAAGGCGTGCGGCTCGACTGCGTCAAGCGCGACGCCGGCCGGGTCTGGGCGGTCCGCGAATACTTCCTGGTCGTCGACGGGGTCGGCTTCTGCCTGGGGCTGGGCTCGGCCGCGCCCGACGAGGACGAGCCGCTGTTCACCGAGATGGCCCGCCGGTTCGAGATCCTCGAGCCCTAGTGCGGACGTAGGCCGTCGACGATGACGGCCAGGATGCGCTCGCGGGCGGACGGGTCGGACCCGGCGTACTCGATGGCCCGCGACGCACCCGCCAGCAAGCCGATCAGATCGGTCACCCGCAGGTCTTGGCGCACCGCGCCGGAGTTCTGAGCGTTGCTCAGCAGGGTGCCCAGCGCCGCCATCAGGTCGTCGCGGACGCCGTCGATCGTGGCCGCGAGGTCGACGCCGGCCGAGGTGAGGAGGCCCGCGAGGGCGTTCTTGACCTCGGCCTGCTCGACCGCCCGCCGCAGGAAGACCTCGAGGCCGCCGGCGGTCGTGGACAGGTGGGTGGCCTCGTCGGTCATCCGGCGCATGCGGGCCGCGAGGACGCCCTCGATCAGCGCCTCCTTGGTCGGGAAGTGCCGGAACAGCGTGCCGATGCCGACGCCGGCCGCCCTGGCGATCTCGTCGGTCGAGGCGGCCGGGCCCTTCTCGGCCAGCACCCGCTCGGCCGCTTCCAGCAGTTTCGCCCGGTTGCGGCGGGCGTCGGCGCGCAGGGGAGGTTCCACAGTGCTCTTTCGGTCGACAAGCGGAGCGATCACTCCGTATAATCGGAGTGTCGACTTCTATTTTTACATGGAGGTGTGTCGTGACCCCACGTGAGGTTTTCACGAAGCTCTCGGCCGGCATCAGCAGCGGGGACTGGAGCCGTCTGCACGAGCTTTACGCGCCCGACGCGGTCGTGGAGATGCCGTTCGCGCTGCCGTCGCCGGTCCACATCGACGGGCGGGAGGGCGTGCGCCGGCACTTCGCCCTGAACGGGCAGGCCGGCATCTCCCTGCGGGCCGACGCGGTCCGGGTCCACGAGACGGCCGACCCGGAGGTGGTGATCGCCGAATTCGACTACGACGGGCGGGCTCCCAGCGGCCGCACCTTCCGGGTGTCCAACATTCAGGTGCTCAGGGTGCGCGACGGTCTGATCGTCGAGACGCGGGACTACCACAACCACGCCGCGCTGGCCGAAGTGCTCACCTGACCGGGTGTCGAATCCGGGGACGGCCGTTCGTGTAGGTGGGGAACGGACCGTCTTCGTCAGGAGAGACACATGGGCAAGATCGTGGTGGTCGAGAACGTCACGCTCGACGGCGTGATGCAGTCGCCGGGCACCGAGGACGACACGCGGGGCGGGTTCACGCGTGGCGGCTGGGCGGCGCCCTACGCCGACGCGGTGCTGGCCGAGACGCTGGGCAAGGGGGTGGCGGCGGACAACGCGATGCTGTTCGGCCGCCGGACGTACGAGATCATGCAGCGCTCGTGGGGTGGGCGCACCGACGGCAACCCGTTCACCCCGGTGCTGGAGGGGAAGCGGAAATATGTGGTTTCCCGCACTCAGGCCTCGTTTTCCTGGGTCAACTCGGTGCCGGTCGCCGACCTCTCGGCCCTGAAGCGGATCGAGGAGGATCTCGTCGTGCTCGGCAGCGGCGAACTCGTCCGGTCGCTCGCCGCGGCCGGGCTCGTCGACCGGTACACGCTGCTCCTGCACCCGCTTACGCTCGGGCAGGGAACGACGCTCTTCGGCGACCTCGAAGTCCGCCTCGACCTCGAGGAGACCGTGGTGACCGGCAAGGGCGTGATCATCGCCTTCTACCGTCCCGGGAGCGTGGCATGAGGCAGTACCTGCTCAGCGTCTATCAGCCGGACACCGACCCGCCGCCGCCCGAGGTCCTCGGCCCGATCATGGCCCGGCTCGGCGAGCTCAACGAGGAGATGAAGCAGGCCGGCGCCTGGGTCTTCGCGGCCGGCCTGCACCCGCCGCACACCGCCACGGTGATCCGCGACGGGGTGCTCACCGACGGGCCGTTCGCCGAGGGCAAGGAACACCTCGGCGGCTTCACCCTGATCACCGCGCCCGACCTCGACGCGGCCCTGGCCTGGGGCGCCCGCATGTCGGCGATCCTCACGCCGCTGGCGATCGAGGTCCGGCCGGTCGTGTGAGCGTCGAAGAGATCTTCCGGGCCGAGTACGGTCGCGCGGTCGCGGTCCTGGTCCGCCACTTCGGCGACATCGATCTCGCCGAGGAGGCGGTCCAGGAGGCCTTCGAGGCGGCGGTGAAACTCTGGCCGGCCCGGGGCGTGCCGCCGAGCCCGGCCGGCTGGATCATCACGACCGCCCGCAACCGGGCGACCGACGTGGTCCGCCGGGAGGCGACCCGGGCGGCCCGCGAGGCGGAGGCGGGGTGGCTCCACGAGCTGCGCGGTCCGGCCCCGGAGGGCGAGGCCGATCGGCCGCTCGGGTCCCGCGGGCCGGCCCCGGAGGGCGAGGCGGCGCGAGCGCTCGGGTCCCGCGGGCCGGCTCAAGACAGCGGGGCCGGGCCGATTCTCGACAGTGGCGACGAGGCGGAGTTTCCCGACGAGCGGCTGCGGCTGATCTTCACCTGCTGCCACCCCGCGCTCGCTCCGGCGGCCCGGGTCGCGCTCACGCTGCGGCTGCTCGGCGGACTGAGCACGGCCGGGATCGCCCGCGCCTTCCTGGTGCCCGAGTCGACCATGGCGCAGCGCCTGACCAGGGCCAAGAGCAAGATCCGCGACGCCGGCATCCCCTACCGGGTCCCGCGCGACGCGGACCTTCCGGACCGCCTGTCGGCGGTCCTCGCGGTGGTCTATCTGATTTTCACCGAGGGCTACACGGCGACCTCGGGCGATTCGCTCACCCGCGACGATCTCGCGGCCCAGGCCGTACGGCTGGGCCGCCTGCTCGTGCTTCTCCTGCCGGACGAGCCCGAGCCCCGGGGCCTGCTGGCGCTCATGCTGCTGATCTCGGCGCGGCGCTCCGCGCGTACCGATGCGGAGGGTGACCTGATCCGCTTGCCGGACCAGGACCGTACGCTCTGGAACCGCGACCTGATCGCGGAGGGTGAGTCTCTCCTGCGCGAATGCCTGCGCCGTAACCGGCCGGGCCCTTACCAACTGCAAGCGGCGATCAACGCCGTCCACAGTGATGCCGCGTCGGCGGCCGACACCGATTGGGCGCAGATCGTCACCCTTTACGACCATCTGCTGGCGTTCACGCCGACCGCGATCGTCGCGCTGCACCGCGCGGTCGCCGTCGCCGAGGTCCGCGGCCCGGCGGTGGCGCTCGACGAGGTCGACGCGCTGTCCGGCCTGGACCGCCACTACATGTTCCACGCCGTCCGGGCCGAGCTGCTCGCCCGCCTCGCCCGCCCGGCCGAGGCCGGAGAGGCGTTCGAAATGGCCGGGAAATACACCGGAAATCCCGCCGAAATACGCTTCCTCGCTGCCCGCCGGGCCGCGATGAAAAGGCTGGGCGGCGGACCGCCACGGGGGTGAGACGGCCGCCGCCCAGCCCGGCGGTGAGAGGAATGCTTGAGCGCATTCGACACCGAAAGAATCGTTAACGCAACACCTCTGTCGCCAAAAGAAATGCGAGTCGTTGATCTGCTACTGCGCGGTCACCACCCGCTACTAGCCTGGGGCGATGCCCGCCTCGCAGGAACACGTCGGCCCCGGCACCCGGATGGGTGCCACCCTCCTAAGCGACGGGGTGGTGCTGCGTTTCTGGGCGCCGGCCGCCGAGCGCGTCCACGTCTGTTTCGACGAGAGCGAGGTCGTCGACGAAGACCTCGAGCTTCTGAGCGACGGTCACGGTGGGTGGTCCGGCTTCTTTCCGGGTGTACGCGCGGGAAGGAAGTACCGCTACCACGTGACCGGCACGGGCGGTGCCGGTTTCAAGCGCGACCCGCACGCCCGCGAGCTCGAGCTGTACGGCTACCCCGACTGCGACTCCGTGGTCGTCGACACCGAGGACTACCCCTGGCACGACGACGACTGGACGCCGCCCGCCTTCGAAGACCTGATCGTCTACCAGTTCCACGTCGGCGTCTTCTCGGCGGTCGACGGGGGCGGCCGCGACCGGCGCCCGCACCGGACGGCCAAGCTGCTCGACGCCGTCCACCGCCTGCCCTACCTGGCCGAGCTCGGCGTGACCGCGGTGCAGCCGCTGCCCGTGGTCGAGTTCCAGGGGGAGTGGAGCCTCGGCTACAACGGCACCGACCTGTTCTCGCCCGAGATGGACTACTGCGTCGACCCGTCCGACCTGCCGCCCTACCTCGCTTCGACCAACCGGCTGTTGGAAGCCTGCGGCGCCGACCCGTTGAAGCCCGAACAGCTCGAAGGCCAGGCCAACCAGCTCAAGGCCTTCGTCGACCTCTGCCACCGGCACGGCCTCGGCGTGATCTTCGACGTCGTCTACAACCACGCCGGCGGCGGCCTCGACCCGCAGAGCCTCGACTACATCGACCTGCCGGCCGACCCGGGCCCCGGCAACAACGCCTACTTCTCGTCCGAGGGCTGGGCCGGCGGGCGCGTCTTCGCCTTCGACCGGGCGCCGGTGCGCGACTTCCTGACCGACAACGCCACCATGTTCCTCGACGAATACCATGCCGACGGCCTGCGGTTCGACGAGGTCACGGTGATCGACGCCAAGGGCGGCTGGGGCTTCTGTCAGGAACTGACGACGTCACTGCGCGCGCTGCGGCCTTCGGCGGCGCTGATCGCCGAGTACTGGGGCGAGTTCCGGTGGCTGGCCGTCCAGCGGCCACCGGCCGGCATGGGGTTCGACCTCGGTTACGCCGACGGGATACGGGACGCTGCCCGCCGCGTACTGGCAAAGGCCGCGGAAGGCGGCGCGCAACCGATCGGCATCGGCCGGCTGGCCGAAGGCCTCGGCCGCCCGGCCCACTACGAGCATGCCTGGCAGGCCTACAACTGCCTGGAAAACCACGACCTGGTCCTCGACATGGACGACCACCGGGCGCCGCGCATCGCGCGGCTCGCCGATCCGAGCAACCCCCGCTCCTGGTACGCCCGCAGCCGCTCCCGCGTCGCGACGGCCCTGCTGATGACCGCGCCCGGCACGCCGATGCTGTTCATGGGTGAGGAGTTCCTCGAGGACAAGCTGTGGTCCGACAGCCCGGGCCGCTCCGACCGCCTGATCTGGTGGGACGGCGCCCTGGGGGCCGACAGGTCGATGGGCGACTTCCTGCGCTGCACCACCGACCTGATCGCCCTGCGCAAGGCCCTGCCCGCCCTGCGGTCCGACGCCCTGGCCGTCATCTCGGTCGACGAGGCCAACCGGGTCGTCGCCTTCCAGCGCGCCGACGTGGTCGTGGTCCTGACCCTGAGCGAGTCCACGTTGCACTCCTACCAGCTCGGTTTCCCCGCGGCTGGGCGGTGGCGGGAGGCCTTCAACACCGACTACTACGACCATTTCCCGAACCCGTGGGTCGCCGGCAACGCCGGTTCGGTGGTCGCTTCCGGGCCGCCGATGCACGGGCAGGCGCAGTCGGCGACCCTGACCATCCCGGCGAACAGCGTGCTGGTGTTCACAGTCCCTGATTAGGCGGTTACCCATTCGGCCGGCAATTTCCCTTTCCGGGTGGTGGCCGTCGCGCTTTCGTCGCCATCGTTGAACGGGAGGGTGGTCGGCCTCGTTCCGCCGTTGTCTTATGGCGTCGTGGACGCGATTGCCGCCGCCGAGAGCGCGTGTCCGAGTCGGCGGCCGATCCGAATGCGGCGGAGCGCGGGTTTCGAGTGGGTGAGGCGGCCTTCCGTGGTGCTGGAGACGTCGGCCTGATCCTTCTTCAGGCCGACGCGTTGCGTCTTGCACCTGCGTGAGTGTTTGAGAGTGCTTCTACTCGGGCGCGTTCAGCAGGTGCCGGGTCTGGCGTTTGGCGAGTCCGCCTCGGTCGAGGCGGCGGATCACGACCCAACGTTCAGGCTGTACCGCGAAGCCACGCTGCTCGGCGGGTTCGCCCACGATCTCCACGGTCGTCTTGAGCGTGCCGGCGGCCCAGTCGACGAGTTCGGCCGGCAAAGCCCTGATCAGCGAACACGAACCGGATCGGCGTGCTCAGGTAGGTGCTGAGCAGGTCGTCCTCGCGCCGTCGCGGTCCTGCCAAGACGCGGCCATCACGCAGACCACGACCAGCAGCCCGAGAGTGTCGGTGACGATGAACCGCTTACGACCGTTGATTTTCTTGCCGGCGTCATAACCGCGGGGTCCCGGCCGACCGTGTCGGCAGCTTTGACCGACTGCGAGTCGAGGATGCCGGCCGACGGCTCGGGTTCACGGCCATCAGCGATACCGACCTGTTCACGGAGCTCGTCCAAGGGATCCTGCCCGGCGATTTGATCAACGGCAGCATCGGCACGACGATCTCCCACTGCCTGTCGGTCAGGTCCGAGGGATACCGCCGCTCACGCTCTATCCCGTCAACATCACGGCGCTTCCATCGGACGCAGGGACACGCCGTGCGACACCACTTTCAAACACTCACTGACTGGGCGTTTAGTTCATGTTCAAGAGGAGGTGTGTCGATACGTCGTCACGTTGTTCAAGGTAATGCGTGCCCGGGAAGCCCGTCTACAACCGAGAAGTCCGTCTCTGGTGGTGCCGCTACGACCATGTTT
>NZ_JBFBAD010000152.1:0-22854 GCF_040682075.1 Actinoplanes sp. NPDC051411
TGGCCGCAGCGGTGTTCGCGGCGGCGGGCGAGGCCGCCGGCGCCGGGGGTACGACGATGGGCCGCTCGATTCGCCGGACGGTGTATGGCTCTTCCGGCCGCAGCCAGGGCATATGCGGTTCCGCGTCCGGATCGGCCACCCACTTGCGGCAGATCTTGTCGATGCCGAGCGGATGGATCGTCAGCGTGCCGTCGGTCGCGATGTGCATGCGCAGGAAGCTCTTGGCGTCTTCGATGCCCTGCCCGGCGAACAGCTCGTTGACGTTCACGTCGAACCACAGGCCGGCGATCAGAAGGTAGAGCGCCATCAGCTGGGTCGACAGGAACCCGATGATCGGCCCGTAGACCACCGCGGCCACGACCAGCGGGCCCGGCCAGACCCAGTTGTGCGGCGGCAGGTGGATCCAGGCCCAGGCGCCCAGCGCCGCCAGCCCGATCTGGGCGGCGCCGTTGAGGACGCCGAGGATCCAATGGCGGACGTGCTTCGGCGCGCTCGACTTCGGCGGCTGGGCGAACAGGATCGTGCCGCCCATGATGAGCGCCAGCATGATGACCAGCGGGATGCTGAACAGGCGCTGGATGCTGCCGCTCTGGCTGGCCGCGCCGGCCATGGCCAGCATGGTCAGTGTCTGGATGATGCCCAGCATGGTGGCGAAGCCGGGGTTGCGGGTCGGCACGCGCCGGAACACGCCCCAGCTCATGCGCCGCGAGGTCGCCTCGTCCGGGAAGCGCGACACCAGGTCGTATTTCTTGCTCTCACTGCGGCTGCGGGTCAGCGTGCCCTCGGCCGGCACCGTCAGCTGCTTGGGCAACTGGTGGGTGGCCAACAGGTAGGCCCCGCCGCCCCCGCAGGTCAGCAGCTCGCGGTCGGCCCTGTGGTAGCGGGCGTAGTGGTGCAGATCGCCCGAGACCAGCACCCGCACGTCGGCTCCGCGCGGCTCGAGAATTATGCGGATGAAGTAGTCGATCGCGTCGTAGACCTCGGGGTGGTCGGCCGCCTTGACCCACTTCGGCGATGGCGTCATCAAAATCACGCGGTCGCCCGGCTTGACCTCGCGCGCCGCCTTCTCGAAATAGAGCAGCTGCGGATCGTCGATGTACGCCTCGAACTGCTCGTCGATCGCGAACAGCCACCAGTCGGCGGGCAGCCGGACCGCGAAGTAGGACCGTCGCTGCTCGGTGCGCCACCCGCCGATGTGCCCGTCCTTCCGGCGCGCGAACAGCCGCAGGAAGGCGGTCAAGCCGTCATACCAGTCGTGGTTTCCGGGGAGCGCGAACAGCACCGGCTGAGGTGAGTCGGCGGGCGCCTCGGGCAGTGCCGCGCGGTAGGGGCCCTTGGTGCGGTCTTCGTAGTTGTCGCCGCTGGCCACCGGGTACGTCTCGTCGCCGCCCATCAGCAGCAGCCGGCCACGCGGGAGCCGCTCGCCGCCCTCGATCTCGAGCTCGGGCAGCGCCAGCGCGTGCGCCACCGAATAGGTCGAGTGGAACCCGTCGCCGAGGTCGGCCACGAAGTCGAACCAGATCTCCCCGTCGGCGGTGCGGGAGTGGTCGAACCAGTTGCCGTCGAGCGAGTTCTGCAGCTCGCGCTTGTCGAGGTAGGCCCCGAAGAGCAGGGCGCCCAGCGTCTGCAGACCGGTGCGGATCAGCTGGAGCGGCGCCAGCCAGGGCACCGGCTTCTGCGGGGTGAACCCCAGCTCCCGCGGGTCCATGGTGCGCGGCCGGGGCGGCCCGCCGTGCCGAAGAGATCGTTGATCGTCACTCACCCGAGGCACCTTAGCCGGGCCCTCCGACAGGTTGGATGCCAGCGACACGGGACGCCGCGGGCGGAACCCTCGAGAGATCCCACCCGGCCATGCCGTACACTTGCTCATCGTTGCCGCCTTAGCTCAGTCGGCTAGAGCGACGCACTCGTAATGCGTAGGTCGACGGTTCGATTCCGTCAGGCGGCTCCAGAGCAAAAGGCCCGCTGAGCTCGGTAGACACCGAGTTCAGCGGGCCTTTTGGCGTGTCGGTGGCCCTGGTGCTCGACCTCTCAGTAGCCCCGGTGCTCGACCGCGGCCCGGGCGAAGGCCGGCGTGCGGCCGCTGGCCAGCGCGCCGGCGAACCAGGCGCCGAAGCCGGCGACCCCGATCGCCAGCAGCTCGACCAGGAACAGGCCCACGCCGACCTGCCGTTCGGGCTCGCCCACGCGGACCATCAGGATGACCGCGAACAGGATCAGCGTGGCCATGTTGAGCAGGACCCGCAGCACGCCGATCCGCTTGGCCAGCGGACGCCGTACGAAGATCAGGTCAATGGCCCCGGCCAGTACGGCCAAGCCGCCGGCGATCAGGCCGGCGACCACGTTCCAGTAGCCGAGGGAACCCAGGATGGCGGGTCCTCCGGACAGGTCGGCGACGTCGAAAATCCCGGCCATCACGAACAGGCCCAGAGGGAATGCCACCAGGATGGGTTGCACCGCTTGGCCCGCGATGCGGAGTCTGCTCTCCATGCGGGTTCTGCCTTCCCACCTGCCTATCACAGGTTTGTCGTGGCTCTTTGCGATATCAGGCCTACCCGGCCTCTACATCGATAAAACGCCGCGACCCGCCCATAGTGACGCGTCGCTCGCCCGGTCACTCGGCATGTACGCAATCTGCAACGTGTCAGGTTGTCGCGTAGCGGAGTGCCTCATCGCGTGGTCTACTTGTGAGTAGAGCAGTTAGGGCTGGGCTCTGAGTAACAAACCGCTCGAGCCGAACGGCCGCTCGAGTGGAAACGGCAGAGGCAAGCGAAAACGCAACGGCACCCGGCGGCAACCGGGTGCCGTTAGTGCCTCTGGACACCGTGGCCGGGGCGGCAACACCCGGCGCGAGCGAGGCAGGGAATTCTCTCTGCGGCCCATACTGTCGCGCAGGCCACTGGCCCGCAAGGTGCGCAGCCGCGAAGTTCGTCATCCGCACCGACGCCCGCGCCAACCAGGATGCTCGCAATGTGCAACATGGCACCTTGAGGTATGGCGATCTGGATGGTGGCCATGCTTCACTGAGCCCACAAGGGCGGAGCTTCACCACACAAAGGAGCACAGGCACCCGGCGGCAACCGGGTGCCTTGTCGCCTCTGCCGCCCCCCGAATCGGCACGTCGATCGAGCGTGAGGCGGGAATTCTCTCTAGTTACGTCCTTCCTCACGGGACTCAGGCGACGGGGAGGGAGTACGTCTTGCGCACTTACTACGACGGTCCTGACGCTCTCGTTACCGAGAACCACTTCATCTGGAGGACCGATCCTCTGCGGGCCTTCATCATCGGCGACCTGAAGGACGTACGCCTCGTCCAGCGCGATGTGGGCAGTCCCCGCATGATCACCGCGCTGGCGGCGGTGGCCGCGGCGGCCATGATCGTGGCGCCCGGATGGCTCTTCGTTCACACTATTGGCGGCCGGCTGGTGCTCGTCGGCGCGGCGGCCGCCGCGGTGATTCTGGCTACTTTGGGCAGGCGTAGCGTTCATCAGTGGGAGCTTCGCGCGGCCTATCAGTCGCGCGAGGTGGTTCTCTACACGACACTCGAGATCAGAACGTTCAACCAGGTAACCAGGGCTCTGCGGCGTGCCATCGAGGGCGACCGGAGGGCTCGTGGCTACCAGCGGATGGCGGCGGCGTGAGTGGTCACCGACGGACAGTGGAACGTGACACGTCTCGTTTTGGCGAATACCCCGCCGCCCGGTTCGTCGTTTTGATAGGACAGTGGGTAGCATGACGCGCGACCTCGCTGGTTGCCGTATCGCAGTCAGCGAGGTGGCACGTTGACGAAGATTTCTTCACCGACGAAGGACCGACGAAGTTCCTATGGCCGAGGAAGTCTCGCCCGCCGTCGCGCGCCGGCGTTTACGCCTGGCTCTGCGTGACGCGAGAGAGCGCGCTGGAAAAACTCAGCAAGAGGTTGCTGAGCAGATGGAGTGGTCCCTCAGCAAGGTCATTCGCATCGAGGCCGGCGACAACACCATCGCTCCCAACGATCTTCGCCCTTTGCTGACCTTTATCGGCATCAAGGACCGGGCCGTCGTCAACGAGTTGATGGCGATCGCCAAAATCGCCCGGACCCGCCAGCGCCAGGCGTGGTATCAGCGGCCGGAATACCGCGAGCACCTCACGTACGCGATGCGGCAGCAGATCGAATACGAGGCGGAAGCCGAGGCCATTTGGTATTGGTCCGTCTTCTACATGCCCGGCCCGCTGCAGACGCCCGAATACGCGCACGCCAATCTCGAGTCCTTCGACGACGAGGACCTCTCCGAGGAGCAGCGCCACTATCGCGCGGAGTCGCGTCGTCTGCGGCGCGAGGTCGTACTCTCCCGTCTCGGGGAACTCAAGATCTTCGCATTGCTCGACGAATCCGTTTTCCGCCGCCCGCTCGGCGGCCCCGACGTTTTCCTCGGCCAACTGCGAGAGATGCATCGGCTGGCCGCCGATGGGTTGATCAAGGTCCGGATGGTGCCCTTCGACTTCGTGGCCTCCGTGACCAACAACGCCACCTTCGACCTCCTGTCCCTGGACATGGCCGACGAGGGCAGCGAAGTGCTCTACCGGGAGGTCGGCGTCACCGACGAGATCATCGAGGACCGCACCACCACCCGGCGGCACCACGCTCGATTCGACAAAATCTGGAACGATGCCTACACCGAAGAAGACACAATCGACTTCATGCGCGGGCGCATATCAGATCTCGAGGCGTTGATCGAGCGCCGGAAGAACCCTGAGTAACTTTCGTGAGGGGTCCGCAGTTCTGCTCGCGGGGACTGCGGACCTGACTTGTGTGGAGAGGCTTGGACAACATGATCGACAACAACAGCATTGCCTGGCGCAAGAGCACCCGCTGCGGCAGCAACGCGTGCGTGGAAGTAGCCAAGGTCGACGGGCAGTACCTGGTCCGTGACTCGAAGAATCCGGAGGTGTCCGCGCTCGCGTTCACCGAGGCGGAATGGGTTGCGTTCACCGAGGGTGTCGCAGCCGGCGAATTCCTTTTCTGAAAGTAGTCCGCACCGTTCTTCCAAATGTGTGGACCACGCTTTAAAGTGTGGTGCCGCCCTGCATCCCGAAGTGCTACCGAATTCGGTGACAGTTCCGGATGCAGGGCGGATCCTCCGGCACCGAATAGGTGCCACAGGCGCCGCTGCGCCTAGAAACTGCGACAAATGCCTCTTATGGCGATAAAACGGCAGCCATTTTGCCTTCAATGAGGGATGAATAGTTCGTCCCACCCTCTTCACTCATGCCGACTTCTGCCGAGTGTCCGGCTCGTCCCTTAACGTGGATCCGAGGAACGTTAGGGAGGTGCTAGACATGATCGAGCCGACGGGAAAGCTGCGCTGGCAAAAAGCTAGACGTTGTGCCAATGGAGCATGCGTCGAGGTCGCGCGGGACGGCGATCAGATCCTGGTGCGGGACTCGAAGGCCCCGCTGTCCGGGCCGCTGAAGTTCACCCAGGAGGAATGGGACCACTTCCTCACCGGCGCCCGGGAAGGCGACTTCGATTTCTGATGGGGTCGGTTTCGGCCGATCAGCTGGGATGCCGCGGGCCGAGCGCGGCATACTGCGCTGGTGAGGGATTACCCGCACACCACCGACACGGAGCGTTTCGCCGTGCTGCATGACGCGGCCGACGCCCTGCTGGACGAACTGGCCGAGCGATACATGGTCGAACGCCGCGAGACCAAAGAGCTGCTCGGGCCCGACGAAGCGCTCGTGCGGACGGTTCGGCTCATTCCCCGTACGCCGGCGGCGGCACCGCTGGCGATCGCGTTCACCGGCCTCCCGGGCCTGCGGGTGCGGCTCGGGAGGTGGTGGACGCAGAGCCTGCCCGGGTGCGCGTGCGCCGACTGCGCCGAGGACCCAGGTCAACTGGTCGATGAGCTGCGAGTTCAGACCAAAGCCATGATCGAGGGTGGCCTGTGGGAACGGGTCCGGCGCGGCGTGAGCGGCTCGTGGTTCGAGACCCGGCTGATCGGTGATGGCTTCAAGGCCGCCCACGAAGGGCTGATGTCCTCCCAGGCCGCCCGCAACGCCCGCCGCTGCGGCTTCGCCGCGGCCGTGCAGTGGGCACCCTGGCCCCGCCGCTCCTGATCATCCGCCGCGCTTTGCATGTGGCTGGGCTTTGCGGGAGGCCGGGCATTCGGGGACGGCTGTGCTTTCGGGCTTGGGGACGGCCGCGTCGTCAGCCGGCCTCGGGAAGTGGGCGGAGTGCGCCCGCCAGGACGACGGCCAGGGCCAGGAGGGCGGCTACGGCGAGGAGGCCGTGCTGGACGGTCACGTGGTCGCCCAGGAAGCCGATCAACGGTGGGCCGCCGAGGAAGGCCAGGTAGCCGATCGACGCGACCGTGCTCACCCGGGGCGCGGCGTGGGCCGGATCGTCGGCGGCGGCGCTCATGCCGACCGGGAAGCCCAGCGAGCCGCCGATTCCCCAGAGCAGCACGCCCGCGAAGGCGAACGGGGTGGCCGGCCCGAACACGAACAGCAGCAGGCCGAGCAGGGCGACCACGGCCAGGGCCCGCAGCACCGGGACCCGGCCGAAGCGGTCGAGCAGGCCCGGGCCGTACCAGCGGCCGACGGTCATCGCGGACAGGAAGACGGCGAAGGCGAGCGTGCCGACCACCGCCGGAGCGCCGTAGTCGTCGATCACGGCCACGCTCACCCAGTCGATGCCGGTGCCCTCGGTGAACGCCAGGGCCAGCACGAACACGCCGATCAGCAGGGTGCGCGACTCCCGCCACGGTGCCAGCGCCTGGGACAGGCGGGACACCCGCGGCGGGTGGGCGAGTTCCGGAACGACCGGCTCGGGGACGCCGGTCTCGTTGGGCAGGAACGCGCGGACGCCGACGATCGCCACGCCGGCGGACAGGACGGCGCAGACCAGCAGGTGGCCGGTGACCGGGGCGTGCAGGGCGACCGCGGCGGCGCCGGTCAGCGCGCCGGCGACGGTGCCGACGCTGAAGCCGGCGTGGAAGCGGGGCATCACCGGCTTGCCCAGCCGTCGCTCGACCAGCGCACCCTGCACGTTCATCGAGACGTCCCAGGCGCCGTTGGCGAAGCCGAACAGGAACAGGCCGATCCAGACCGGGGCCACGCCGTACCGGTAGCCGATCGCCGCGCCGCCCAGGCCGACCATGAGGAGCACGGACATCGCGGTGATCGTGCGGCGCGAGCCGAAGTGGGCGACGATCTGGCCGGCCAGTGGCAGCGAGACCACCGAGCCGGCCGCGATGGCGAGCAGGACCAGGCCGAGGCGGCCCGGGCTGAGACCGAGACCGTCGCGGACCTGCGGGATGCGGGCCGCCCAGCTCGAACCGGCGAAACCCAGCACGATGAAGGCCGCGTAGACTCCGCGGTTCGCCGCGCGGACGCTCGGCTCGGCGCCGACCGCGGTGGTCACGCCGGGATTCCCACGAAACGGGCGATTATCGTACGGGTTTCCGCGCGACTGAAGGTCGTCGTGGAAAGCGTCATGTGCATCACCAGGCCCTCGATCAGCGCGTCGACGCCCCGGGCGGTCACCGGGTCGACGAAGCGTTCCAGCACGGCGCGTGACCGGCGCATCCACGACTCGGTCACGCTGCGCAGGGCCGGGTTGCGCAGGGCGGCCAGATAGAGCTCGTACGACACGGTCCACTCCCGGGGGTCCACGTCGGCGTCGGCGCTGATCAGGGAGGTCACGGCGTCGACGAAGCCGGTCAGGTCGCGTACGTCGTCGAACCGCGCCTCGTAGCGCGGGGAGATCGTCTCGGCGAAGCGCTGGAAGGCCTGCGTGAGCAGGTCTTCCAGGGTGGTGAAGTGGTAGGTCAGGGAGCCGAGCGGCACGTCGGCGGCGGCCGCGATGCGCCGGCTGGTGGTACCGGCGACGCCGTGGTCGGCGATCACGTCGATCGCCGCGTCGATGATCCGGCTCTTGCGCTCGGGGTCATAGCGCCGCGGCGACCGCGCGGGAACGGCGGTCACGGCTCGACCTTGCGGATGATGCGCGCCGGGTTGCCGACCGCGACCACGCCCGGCGGCAGGTCGCGCGTGACCACGGCGCCGGCGCCGACCACGGTGTCGTCGCCGATGGTGATGCCGGGGAGGATGATGGCGCCACCGCCGAGCCAGGCGTTGTGGCCGATTCGGATCGGCTTGGCGGCTTCCCACTTCTCGAGTCTGGGGGCGGCGGCGACCGGGTGCAGGGCGGTGAGCAGCTGCACGTTGGGGCCGATCTGCACGTCGTCGCCGATCGTCACGGTCGCCACGTCGAGGCTGATCAGGCCGAAGTTGGCGAACGTGCGGGCGCCGACGAACGTCTGGTAGCCGTAGTCGCAGCGGAACGGCGGCCGGATCTCGCTGCCCTCGCCGAACGCGCCCAGCAGCTCGGTCAGCAGCGCCCGGCGCAGGGCGTCGTCGGTCGGGTCGGCGGTGTTGAGCCGGTGGGTCAGCGACATCGCCCGGCGGGCGTCGCGGGCCAGTTCGGGGTCGTCGGCGATGTACAGCTCGCCGGCCAGCATGCGGTCGCGCATGTTCATGTGTACGAGCGTACACAACTGGACTGGCTAGAATCCCCGGCGTGATCGAGCAGCCCTGGGATGTCGCGGTGGTCGGTGCCGGCCCCGCCGGATTGGCCGCGGCCCACGCCGCCGCCTCGGCCGGAGCCCGCACGATCGTGCTCGAACGCGCCGAGCACCCCCGTTACAAGACCTGCGGCGGGGGCCTGATCGGTACCTCGCTCGGAATCGCCGGCCCGCGCATCGAGGTGCCGGCCCGCGACCGCATCGACCGGATCACCTTCACCCGCAACGGACGCCTTGCGCTCACCCGGAGTGGCGGCGCACGTCCGATCCTGACCATGGTGCGCCGGGACGACTTCGACCACGCCTGGTATCAGGCGGTGGTCGCGCTGGGTGCCACCGTGCGGCAAAACGCACAGGTACGCGCGATCTCCCAGGACGAAAGCGCGGCGACCGTCACGTTGAGCGACGGCAGCCCGATCACCGCCCGCGTCGTGATCGGGGCCGACGGGTCGGCCGGCATCACCTCGCGCCACGTCGGCGTCACGTTCCAGCAGCAGGACCTGGGCCTCGAGGTCGAGTTGGCGGCCGAGGAGAAGGATCGCGCGCAGTGGCGGGGCCGGGTGCTGCTCGACTGGGGGCCGTACCCGGGGGCATATGGCTGGGTTTTCCCGAAGGACGACGAACTGACCGTCGGCGTGATCATGGCCAAGGGGCACGGGGCGGAGACCAAGCAGTACCTGCAGGACTTCGTGGCCCGGCTCGGGCTGGCCGACCGCAAGGTGCTGCGCGACTCGGGCCACCTGACCCGCTGCCGGCACCCCGACTCGCCCCTGGTCAAGGGCCGGGTCATGGTCGTCGGCGACGCGGCCGGGCTGCTCGAGCCGTGGACCCGGGAGGGCATCAGCTACGCGCTGCGGTCCGGGACGTGGGCGGGAGAGGTCGCTGCGGGTGGGGGCGAGCTCACCGCGTACGGGAAAAAGGTTGAGCAGGAGCTCAGGCCGGAGATGACCGCCGGGCGCCGTCTGCTCGGGGTTTATGTGCGGCATCCCAACCTGGTGCACGCGTCGATGGCGACGCCGCTGGGGTGGCGGGCCTTTCAGGCGTTCTGCCGCGGCGAGCTGTCGATGGCCCGGGTGCTGCGGAGCTCGGGCATCCACGCCGCCGTCCGCCTGCTCGGAGGCGTGTGACGGCCGCGAGGTCGATCTAGGACGACCAGCGGGCGGTCGCGCGGGAGCGGTAGAGGTCGCGGAGCGTGCCGATCTCGCCGCCGTGGTGCATCGTTTCGCGGTTGAGGTGGAGCACGAGCTGGGCCATCGACTGGTCGGCGTAGAACCCGCCGCGGGGGCCCAGCGGCTCGAGCAACCGCTCGTCGGTCATCTCGCGCACACCGTCGGTCCACCAGCGGTAGGTCTTTTCGAGCAGCCCGACCGCCTCGGCGGCGTTGGCCGGCAGCCGCTCGGGGTAATGCCGCGGGTCGGCCATGTCGGCGTCGGCGGGCACGCTGCCGTCGCCGAAGAACGTGCTCGCCCGCGTGTAGAAGACGCCGACCGCGATGTGCACGATGCGCCAGGCCAGCGTGGTGAAGGGCGGCGGCGCCGGGTGCGGCCAGACGCCGTGGCCGTCGATGCGCATGGCGCCGTGCTCGTCGGGGCGGACCGACCAGCAGTCGGCGACCGGCTCCCAGAGGTATTCCTCGTCGGTCAGGCCCTCCAGGCGGGGCCAGAGGCTGTAGTTCCAGTAGAAGCCGAGTTGGTCGTCGATCAACGCGCTTGCCCAGTTCATCGGACTCCTTCGATCTGCAGCCGGGCCTCGTCGGCGGCTCGCTTGATCGCCTGGCCTTCCTCACCGGTATAGCGGAAGAAGCGGGGGAGCGCTGCCCCGAGCGCGATCGTGCCGGCGATGCAGAGGGCGCCGCCGACCCAGATCGAGCCGCCGACGCCGAGGCGGGTGCGGGCCATCGTGCCCGAGCGGAGCTGACCCAGCAGCGGGCCGGTCGTGTAGGAGAGAAGTTCGATGCCGGCCAGGCGTCCGCGCAGGTGATCGGGGATGGTCTGGTTCCAGATGATGTCGCGGAAGATGCCGGAGACGAAGTCGGCCGCGCCCGCGAAGGCCAGGCAGAGCAGGGTCAGCCAGAGCAGGTGGGAGAGGCCCACGCCGACGATGCCGAGGCCCCAGAAGAAGGCGGCCAGCAGGACCATCAGGCCGTGCCGCTGGACGCGCGCGGTCCAGCCGGAGAACAGGGTCGCGAGCATGTCGCCGGCCGCCGGCGCGGCGTAGAGCAGGCCCAGCACCTTGGGGCCGCCGAGATGGGTCGCCAGGAACGGGTAGAGGGCCTGGGGCATGCCGAAGAACATCGCGTTGATGTCGACCAGGTAGGTGCCGAGCAGTTCGGGGCGGGAGCCGGCGTACCGCACGCCGGTGATCACCGAGCGGACCGACGGGCGGTCGGCCGACGGGGGCGGCGGGACGGCCCGGACCAGGGTCAGGCAGATCAGCGAGAACGCGAAGGTGGCCAGGTCGAACGCGTACGCCCAGGCCAGCCCGAACGCCGACAGCAGGAGGCCGGCCGAGGCCGGGCCGAGGAGCTGGGCCACGCTGTAGCCGAGGGAGCGCAGGGCCATCGTGCCCGGCAGCTCCTCGGGCGTGACGATGCGGGGGATCATCGCCTCGAGGGCCGGTCGCTGCACGCCGTCGATGCAGGCGGTGAGCGCGGCGATGACGTAGAGCAGCCAGAGGTGCGGCGAGCCGGCCAGCGCGTTGACCAGCAGCACGCCGGTCAGGGCGGTGAGCGCGAACTCGCCGCCCCGCACGAGCAGGCGCCGGTCGACGTAGTCGGCCAGGGCGCCGCCGACGAACGCCATGACCAACAGCGGCACCAGCTCGCAGAGGCCGAGCAGGCCGACCGCCAGGGGATCGCCGGTGAGCTCGGCGACCTGGAACGGGATCGTGACGTAGGTGATGAACGACCCGAAGCCCGACACGGTGCCGCCGAGGAAGACCAGGCGGAAGTCACGGGAGGTACGCAGCGGGGTCAGGTCGACCCCGAGCTGTTTGAGCAGTCGCACTACTTCAGCACTAGCTGTCCGGTGGACTCGAACTTCGCCAGGTCGGCCAGCGTCTCCTGGACCACGAACGAGTTGTTGGGCAGCGCGTCGAGCGGGAACCAGCCGGCGTCGACCGACTCGTCGGTCTGGCGCTGGAGCTCACCCTCCCAGGTGTGGATCCGGAACGACATCAGGATCTGCTGGTAGGAGTGCCCGTAGTCGTTCGTGTATTGATAGGCGCTGTAGAACGCGAACGGGGTGAGCGAGGTCGCCCGGAGCCCGGTCTCCTCCCACACCTCGCGGATCGCGCACTCCTGCATGCTCTCGCCGAGCTCCATCGCCCCGGCCGGGATCGCCCAGTGCCGGTTGTCGGAGCGCTGGATCATCAGCAGGCGGTTCTGGTCGTCGAAGAGCACGCCCCGCGCTCCGACGAAGAGGATGGTGTCGGTGTCGCCGACACTGGCCCGCACCTTGCCGAGGTAAGACTCTGCCCACGTCAATGCCACGGGGCAACTCTAGCCAGTTCCGGTCAGGCCGATTTCTTGGCCACTTTTTTCGCCGGAGCGGCCTTCTTCGCCGGGGCCGCCTTCTTGGCGGGCGCTTTCTTGGCCGCCGTCTTCTTGATCGGGGTGGGCGCCTCGACCTCGGCCGCGCGTTTTTCGGGAGCCTCGCCCCGCGCCTTCTTCGCCCGCTCGACCGACGCCTTGAGGGCCGCCATCAGGTCGACCGCAGCGGCCGGCGCCTCCTCGGTCTCCTCCGGCTGCACCACCTCGCGGCCCTCGACCTTGGCGTCGATGACCTCCTGCAGCGCGGTCCGGTAGTTGTCGGTGAACTCGTCGGCCTTGAAGCTGCCCGCCATCGAGTCGATCAGTGAGCTCGCCATCGCCAGTTCGGCCGGCCGGGTCTCGATGTCGTCGTCGAGGAAGCCGAAGTCGGGGGTGCGCACCTCGTCGGGCCAGAGCATGGTGTTGAGCACCAGCACGTCGTCGCGGACGCGCAGGGTGGCCAGCTGCTCCCGCTGGCGGATGGCGATCTTGACGATCGCGACGCGGTCGGCGTCCTGCAGGGCGTCGCGCAGCAGGACGTACGGCTTGGCGGCCTGGCCCTCCGGCTCGAGGTAATAGGACTTCGCGAACAGGATCGGGTCGATCTGGTCGGCCGGCACGAACTCGAGCACGTCGATCGCCCGCGAGGTGCTCAGCGGCAGCTCGGCGAAGTCCTCGTCGGTCAGGATGACCATCTCGCCGCCGCCGACGTCGTAGCCCTTGGCGATGTCATCGAAGCTCACGACCTCGCCGTCGATCGAGCACGTGCGCTGGTATTTGATCCGGCCTCCGTCGGTGCGATGCACCTGGTGAAAGCGGATGTCCTTCTCCTCGGTCGCGGAGTAGAGCTTGACGGCGATGGACACCAGGCCGAAGGAAACCGCGCCTTTCCAGATCGCCCGCATGCTTAGTCTCCTAACCCAAAGTTAGTTTTCCCTGATCAGGATGGCATTACTGAGACGCCTGCGTAAGGTGTTCGGTCCTGCCTATGGTGATCAGGTGCCCGGTGCGCCGCTGTCTCCGATGCTCGCCACCGCCGGTGCGCTGCCGGCCGGGCCGGAGTGGAGCTTCGAGTTCAAGTGGGACGGGGTACGCGTCCTCGCATTGTTCGCCGGAGGTCCACCCGAGCTCTTCGCGCGCTCCGGTGCCGTGGTCACTGCCGCATACCCGGAGATCGCCGACCTGCACCTGCCCGAGGGCACCCTGCTCGACGGCGAGATGGTGGTGCTCGACGCGGCCGGGCGGCCGTCCTTCACCGCCCTCGCCGAGCGCATGCACGTGCGGGACCGTAACCGGGCGGCCCGGCTGGCGGTGACCGCCCCGGTCACCTACATGATCTTTGACCTGCTCTATCACGACGGCGACGACTACACCGGCCTGCCCTACCTGGCCCGCCGGGAGCGGCTGGAGGAGCTCGGCCTGGCCGGACCGCGGTGGATGGTGCCGCCGTCGTTCGGCGACGGGCCGGCGACCGCCGACGCGGCCCGCGAGAACAGCCTCGAGGGCGTGGTCGCCAAGCGCAACGACTCGGTCTATCTGCCCGGCACCCGGTCGGCCGACTGGGTCAAGGTCAAGTTCGACCGGACCGGCGACTACGTGATCGGCGGCTGGCGCAGCGGCGCCCGCAAACTGGGCGGCCTGCTGATCGGCGTGCCGACCCCGGACGGGCTGGCGTTCCGCGGGCGGGTCGGCGGCGGCATCGGGGCGGCCGCCGAGAAGGAACTCCTGTCGAGGCTGGAGCCGCTGGCCGCCCGGAGCTCGCCGTTCGCCGACGGCGCGGTGCCGCGCGAGGATTCCCGCGGCGCCCACTGGGTAACCCCTTCGCTCGTCGTCGAGGTGCGTTACGGCAACCGGACCCCGGACGGGCGCTTGCGCTTTCCCCGGTTCCTGCGGTTGCGTGACGACAAGACGCCGGAGGAGTGTGCGTACGAGGAGGAAGAGCATGGCTCCTGAGCGCTTCGCGGTCGCGATCGACGGCCGGGACCTCGAGCTGTCCAACCTCGACAAGGTTCTCTACCCGGTGGCCGGGTTCACCAAGGGCGAAGTGATCGACTACTACACCCGGATCGCCCCGGTGATGCTGCCCCACCTGGCCGGACGCGCGGTGACCCGCATCCGCTTCCCCAACGGCGTCGACGGCATCCACTTCTTCGAGAAGAACAAGCCCGGTGGCACGCCGTCCTGGGTACGCCTGGCCACGCTGCCCGTGCCCGGCTCGACCAAGAGCCGGGAGACGATCGACTTCGTGGTCGTCGACGACCTGGCGACCCTGGTCTGGCTGGCCAACCTGGCCGCGCTGGAGCTGCACACCCCGCAGTGGAAGATCGACGCCGACCCGGATCTGCTCGTGGTCGACCTCGATCCGGGCGCGCCGGCCGGGCTACGGGAGTGCTGCGCGGTCGCGGTGCTGATGCGGGACCGGTTGGACGACGACGGCATCGTGGCCTATCCGAAGACGTCCGGGAAGAAGGGCATGCAGCTGTGCTGCCCGATCTCGGGGGCGCAGGATTCGGAGCTTGTCACCGCGTACGCGAAAAAGGTGGCCGAGGAGCTGGCGGCGAAAGTCCCCAGCGGGATCACCGCGAAGATGGCCAAGGCCGTCCGGCCGGGCAAGATTTTCATCGACTGGAGTCAGAACGCGGCCGCGAAGACGACGGTGACGCCCTATTCGTTGCGGGCGCAGGAGCGGCCGACCGCGTCGACGCCGCTGACCTGGGACGAGGTCGAGGCGATCGGGACCGGGGCGGCCGAGGCGCGCCAGTTCACCGCGACTGAGGTTCTTGATCGCGTCGAACACCACGGTGACCTCCTTGAGGGGCTGTTGGAGGCGGGTCCGGAGCTGCCGGTCTAGCTGTGGGGTGGATCACAGCTGGACAGCCAACCTGATTCGGGCTGAGGCGTCTTTCCCTGCGACAGTCTTCCCTCGAACGCAGGAGAACTCATGCGCAGATCCACCCGTGGCCTGGTCATCGCCGTCGGAGCGATAGCGGTCGTCGTCGGCGGAGGGTTGTCGGCGGCGGCGTTCGCGGGCACCTCGACGCCGCACGCGGTGCCCAGCGCCTCGACCGCCGCGCCCGCGCAGGCCGGCAAGACGACCGCCGCGCCCGCGCAGGCCGGCAAGACGACCGCCGCGCCCGCGCAGGCCGCCAAGACGACCGCCCGGCCCGCGCAGGCCGCCAAGGTGACTGCCAGTGCCGTGCCGGTGCCCCGCACCATCGCCGCCACCGCTCCGAGGGCCGCGGCGACCGCTGTTCCGAGTGCCATGACGACCGCGAGTGCCCTCCCGGTCACCGGATAACGGGGCCGTTTGTGATCTTCGAGTTGCCGGTGCCACCGTGGATGCTGCGCTGGGCGCGGCAGGCTCCCTCCCGCCTGTCGATGCCCGCGGAGACGGTGGCGCCCGCACTCGACGCGCTCTTCCGGGAACGCCGGCTGGGGCTGGTGCGGCTCGCCCTGCTGATGGTCGACGACCTTCCTACGGCCGAGGACATCGTGCAGGACGTGTTCGCCCGCCTGCACCGCCGGCACGGGGACGCCCTGCACGGGGTGGCCGACCCGAACGCCTATCTGACGGCCGGCGTGATGAACGCGGCCCGGTCGGTGCTGCGGCGCCGCCGGGTCGCGCGGGCCTATCTGCCGCCGTCGCGCGACCCCGCGCCGGCGGCCGAGGACGAGGCGCTGCTCGGCGAGGGTGACCGCGACGTGATCCGGGCGCTGCGGCGGCTGACCACCCGGCAACGCCAGGTGGTGGTGCTGCGCTACTGGTCGGAGCTGTCCGAACAGGAGATCGCCGACACGTTGCGGGTCTCCACCGGAACCGTCAAATCGACCGCGCACCGGGCCCTGGCGCTGCTCCGGGGCTACTTGGGGGAGAAATGACCGACGCCGACCTGGAAGAGCGGGTTCGCCGGGCGCTGGCGGCCCGGGCTCGCACCGTCACCGCGCAGGACCTGCGCCCGGTGGTCGGCGAACGTCGCGGCCTGCCGGTGCGCTGGTGGCGGCCCCTGTCGGCCGGTCTGGCCGCGGTTGCGGTCGTGATGCTGATCTTTGTGGTCTTCCGCCGGTCGGACGATCCGGTGCGCCCGGATCGGCCCATCGCCCCGGCGGCCTCGGTGCCGGCGCCCGCCTCGCCCGCCTCGGCCGCCCCGTCCGCCCACTCCGCCTTGCCCGCCCAGTCCGCCTCGTCCGCCTCGTCCGCCTCGTCCGGCACTGCCAAGGCGACCTCCGCCGGGCAGAGCGCGGCCACTCCCCGTCGGGCTACCACCGCTGTGCCGAGCGCCGCCGCCACCGTTATGCCGAGTGCCGGCACCGCGGTGCCCAAGACCACCGCCACTGCCACCGGCACCTCGTTGCGGGCGGTGCCGTCCCGCCGCTGACCGGCCCGGATGCCTTCTTCGCTCGCGGCTGTGGACTGTACCTTGCGTCGCAAGGTACTGTGTGCGGCATGGCAGATGCAGCGCCGCTGTCGACCAGCCTGAGGCGGGGCACTCTCGAGTTCTGCGTGCTCGCGCTGGTCGAAGGCGAGGACCGCTACGGCAACGAGCTCGTGCGCCGGCTCGGCGACGAGCCCAACCTGGCCGCCTCCGAGGGCACGATCTATCCGCTGCTGTCCCGGCTGCGCCGCGTCGGCTGGCTGGACAGCAAGTGGGCCGAGTCGCCCTCCGGGCCACCGCGGCGCTACTACGGCCTGACCCCGGCCGGGCGGGCCGCCCTCGAGCACTTCCGCTCCGAGTGGGTCTCGTTTCGCCAGACCGTCGATCGTCTCGTGGGAACCGGTGAGGTCGCATGAAGATCAAAAACACTGACGACGTCGTCGCGGAGTACCTGCACGAGGTCGACCTGCGGTTGACCGGGCTGCCGGTGCTGCAGCGGCGCGAACTGCTGGCCGACCTGGCCGCGCACATCGCCACCGAGCGCACCGAACGCGACATCCGGTCCGAGGGCGAGCTGATCGAGGTGCTCGAGAAGCTGGGCAGCCCCGAGGTGGTGGCCAACGCGGCGTACGAGGAAGCGGGCACCCGCCCGCCCCGGCCCGCGCCGCCCCGGAAGCGGAACTGGATTCCGCTCGCCGTCGCGGCCGGGGTCGTCGTGGTCGTGCTGGTGGTGTGCGGGTTCTTCGGCTTCTTCGCGCTGGCCCGGAACGACGAGCCGGCCCAGCGCGTACACGTCGTCCCAGCGCCCGCCGAGCGTTAGTCGATCTGGGGGAGCGGCGGGCCGAGCACGTCGTCGGCGTCGACGATCGTGTAGGCGTAGCCCTGCTCGGCCAGGAAGCGCTGCCGGTGCGCGGCGTACTCGGTGTCGATCGTGTCGCGCGAGACCACCGTGTAGAAGTGGGCCTGGCGGCCGTCGGCCTTCGGGCGCAGCACCCGGCCGAGCCGCTGGGCCTCCTCCTGCCGCGAGCCGAACGTGCCCGACACCTGGATCGCCACCGCCGCCTCGGGCAGGTCGATCGAGAAGTTGCCGACCTTCGACAGCACCAACGTGCGCAGTTCGCCGGCGCGGAACGCGTCGAACAACCGCTCCCGCTCCTTGTTGGTGGTCGAGCCCTGCACGATCGGGGCGTCCAGATATTCGCCCAGCTCGTGCAGCTGGTCGAGGAAGCCGCCGATGACCAGCACCGGCTCGCCGGGGTGTTTGTCGACCAGGGCGCGCACGACCGGCAGCTTGGTGCGGGCGGTCGCGGCGACCCGGTAGCGCTCCTCGGCCTCGGTCACCGCGTACGCCATGCGCTCGGCGTCGGTCAGGGTGACCCGCACCTCGACGCACTCGGCCGGGGCGATCCAGCCCTGGGCCTCGATGTCCTTCCACGGGGCGTCGTAGCGCTTGGGGCCGATCAGCGAGAAGACGTCACCCTCGCGGCCGTCCTCGCGGACGAGAGTCGCGGTCAGGCCGAGCCGGCGCCGGGCCTGCAGGTCGGCCGTAAAACGGAAGATCGGCGCCGGGAGCAGGTGGACCTCGTCGTAGATGACCAGGCCCCAGTCGCGGGCGCCGAACAGGTCGAGGTGGGTGAACGCGCCGCCGCGGCGCGAGGTCAGCACCTGGTACGTCGCGATGGTGACCGGGCGGATCTCCTTGCGCTCCCCCGAGTATTCGCCGATCTCGTCCTCGGTCAGCGAGGTGCGGGCGACCAGCTCACGCTTCCACTGCCGGCCGGCCACGGTGTTGGTGACCAGGATCAGCGTGGTGGCCGACGCGGTCGCCATCGCGGCGGCACCGACCAGCGTCTTTCCCGCGCCACACGGGAGCACGACGACGCCGGAGCCGCCCGCCCAGAAGCCGTCGACGGCCTCCTGCTGATAGGAGCGCAGCGTCCAGCCCTCCTGGGCCAGGGCGATCGGGTGCGCCTCGCCGTCGACGTAACCGGCGAGGTCCTCGGCCGGCCAGCCCAGCTTGAGCAGCGCCTGCTTGAGCCGGCCCCGCTCGGACGCGTGCACCGCGATGGTCTCGTCGTCGATGCGGTCACCGAGCATGCCGGCCAGCTTCTTCGACTTCGCCACCTCGATCAGCACGATCTTGTCGAGGCCGCGCAGCACCAGCCCGTGCGTCGGGTCGTTGACCAGCTGCAGCCGGCCGTAGCGGTCCATCGTCTCGGCCACGTCGACCAGCAGCGCGTGCGGCACCGGGTAACGCGAGAACTTGATCAGCGAGTCGACCACACCCTCGGCGTCGTGCCCGGCCGCCCGCGCGTTCCAGAGACCGAGCGGGGTCAACCGGTAGGTGTGCACGTGCTCGGGCGAGCGCTCCAACTCGGCGAACGGCGCGATCGCCATCCGGCACGCCTGCGCGTCCGGGTGGTCGACCTCGAGGAGAAGGGTTTTGTCCGACTGCACGATCAGTGGTCCGTCGCTCACGTGATGCGCCCTTCCCTGGCGAAACCGACGTTCGAGCCTACTCCGTCTCCTCCGGGACAGCGGCCGTGATGCGATGCAGGGCGAACGTGTGCAGCGTCTCCGTGCGCTCGTCCTCGGCCCGCAGATAGCCCGCGCTCAGCGACACCGGGCGGACCAGCCGGGACAGGGTCGCGCCGTGCGAATCGACATAACCCACCCAGACCCGGGCCTTCTCCCGCACCGCCTGCTGCAGCACGGCCATCGCCTGCCCATGCTGCTGCACCGCGGACAGCCCGGCGACGCCGTGCCCGTTCGCCGCCCGCACGGCGACCGGGGCCCGGCGGGCGGCGCGGGTGGCGATGTCACCGCGGCGGATCTGCTCGACCACCCCGGCCAGACGGGGTCCGGCCAGGATCGGCGGCCCGGCCTGATCGGCCACTCGCGCCGCCATTGACGTACGGGTGGGGGCCCGCCGAACCTTGGGGCGCGACGGCACGGTCGCCCCGCCCGCATCCTCGGCGACCGGGGCGAAACCGGCGTCCCGGAGCGCGCCCAGCAGCCTCGCCGTCGGGGCCGGACTGACCAGAACGGTCGGTGCGAGCTGCCGCAGGCTCAGGCTCGCCAGCCGCTTGTCGGTCAGCACCTCGGCGATCAGTGCCTCGTCGTCGCTGCGCAGATAGGAGCCGGCCGAACCGGACCGCAGGCCACCGTGCTTGCGGGCGGCGTCGTCGATCATGTAGCTGAGCGCCTGCGGCACCGGGGTGCGCGACCGCCGCTTGAACAGCGTGTGCAGGTCGGCGGCCGAATATCCGGCGTCCAGGGCCCGGCGCACGCTGGCCGCGGTGACCCGGAACACGCTCGCCCCGCCGGCCGACTCGGGCTCGGCCACCACGTCGAGCTCGGCCGCCAGCTCGGGCTCGGGCGGCCCGGGCACCACCACCGAGAGATCGGCCTGCACCAGCACGTGGTCGACCGGGGCCGGCAACCGGGCGTCGAGCACCCGGATCGCCTCACTGACCGGATGGGCCCGGCCCCGGCGGATCCCCAGCGGGTCGCTCTCCCCCTGATCGGGATCCTCGAGCAGCAACCGGGCGTACGAGGTGATCGCCCCCAGCGCGATGACACCGAGCAGGGCGGCCCCGCTCAGCGCGTCGCGATGGGCCGCCTCCCGCCCCCGGGCCCGGCGCGGCGCCTGCCAGGCCAGCAGGCCGAGCACCTCGTCGGCCGGCGGCGAGGTGCCGGGAGCCAGATCGGCCAGCACGAGCAGGGTGTCGCGGCGCGCCTCCGGGGCGGCCGAACGCTCGACCTCGGGAGCGAGCGCGTTGATCGGGCGGTCCCGCTCGTCCCGCTGGCCGATCAGGCCCGGCTGCCGGGTCATCACCAGCCACGAGCGGACCAGGGTCTCCCAGCGGTGCGCGATGCTGAGCGCCCGCCACAGGTCGAAGGCCCCGGTGGGCAGGAAGATCTCCTCGACCGCGCCGGCCGCCCGGCTGATCGTGACCGCGCGGGAGATGCCGGACGCGTCGCTCTCGCCGACCAGGCCCGCGGCGTAGGCCACCTCGAGCAGCAGCGCGGCCGCCGGCTCGTCGAGACCGGTCGCGCGGGCGAGCCGCTTCAGATCACGTACGCCGAGACCACCCGCCCGCAGGATCGCGGCCGGCTCGGCGGCCAGCGCGTCGAGCAGCGCCTCAGTGCTGCGGACCGCCTCCATGACCTGCCCCGCGCCGGCCGAGTCGACCGACTTCGGCTCGCGGGCCGGGCCGTCGGGCAGCGGCGGGAACGGCCGCAGCACACCCAGCGGGCCGGTGTCGCGGCGCAGGAGCATGCCGACCTCGCGGGGCAGCTCGACCAGCTCACCGTCGGCGCGCGGCGCCCGGCCGGCGTCCGAGATCGGTACCAGCACGTGGTGGTCGACCAGCCAGCGCACCGGCTCGGCGACCGTCTCCCGGCTCAACGCGCCGATCGGCGGCCCGGCGGCGAGACGGTCGAGGACGGCCCGGGCACCGGGCGGTGCGGCCAGGACCGTACGCCGGAGCTTCGCCTTGTCGGCGCAGAGCGCGGCCGTCTGAGGGTCGAGAAAGTCGGCCGGCCGCCCGAGCTGGGCCGGATAGGGCGACGTGACCTCGTCGACCGCGCCGGTGACCTGGAGCGCGTCATCGGGGCCGTACAGCAGGAACCGGACGCGGAGACGGTCGATCGCGACGCGTACGTCATCGGCGCCCGCGCCCGACGCCAGCGCGAGAATCTCGCCGACCGAGGTCGCGGCAGTTTCGGCGCCGCGGCTGAGCCGCGCCGCGTCGAGGATCTGCAGGGTGAACTCGTCGAGCCCGTCCAGGCAGCGGGCAACCGAGCCGCGGGACTGGGCGCGCACCGCCAGCGCGGAGACGTCCGTGGGCAGGGGCACGACGAGGTCGGGGCGCAACTGGACAAGCGCGCCCAGGGCCTCATCGGTGAGTGCCCGCAGCTGATCGGCGAATGTGGTGGCCATCGTTCTCAACGCTACTGGCCATGGGACGATAGTGAGGTGTCCGGCCGGTGCTTGTTGTTCAGTGCCGGCCTTTACTCGTGAAGGGAAATTCCGTGGCCGTTGACAAGAAGACGCCGACCAACACCCGTCGTGACGGGGCGCTGGACAAGGCGGCGGACAAGGGCCACCTGGCGGTCGCCGAGCTCGTGGCCGACCGGGCCGCCGCGCCGTCGCCGTTCGGCGACGACCAGACGTTCCCGCTGCCGACCACCCGAGTGACCTACGTTCCGTCGTCTCACTGGTGAGCGGAGCGGTCGGTTTCGATCTGGACATGACCCTGATCGACTCCCGGCCCGGGATTCGCGCCGCCTACCAGGCGCTGACCGCCCAGACCGGTGTCCACGTCGACGCCGACCTGGCGGTCTCCCGCCTGGGACCGCCGCTGCGCCGGGAGATCGGCGAATGGTTCCCGGCCGACCAGGTCGAGGAGGCGGTGACCACCTACCGGAAGCTCTACGCGGAATTCGCGATCGAGCCGAGCGTGCCCATGCCGGGCGCGCGCGAGGCGCTCGACGCGGTGCGCGCGCTCGGGCTCCGCGTGGTGATCGTCACGTCGAAGCTGGGCCGGCTCGCCCACCTGCACCTCGACCACCTCGGTCTGGTCGCCGACGAAGTGGCCGGTGACCTGTTCGCGTCGGCCAAGGGATCGGCGATTCTCCAGCACGGTGTGCGGTGGTTCGTCGGCGATCACGAGGGCGACATGGTCGCCGCGCGTACGGCTGGCGTGCCCGGCATCGGCGTCGCGACCGGGCCCTGCACGACCGATGAGCTGAAGGCGGCCGGGGCGGCGTACGTCCTGCCCGACCTGACCGGTTTCCCCGCGCTGCTGCGCGAGATTGCAGTTGGGTCTTAGACCACCGCTTAAGTAGCCTTGCCGTGAGCGGTTGTTTCCATTGAGTGAAGTTGAGGTCACCGGTGCCCACGGGTCGAGTGAAGTGGTACGACGCGACGAAGGGATTCGGGTTCGTCACCAGCGATGAGGGCGGCGACGTGTTCCTGCCCAAGGGCGCGTTGCCGGCGGAGGTCGTCGAGCTGAAAACGGGGCAGCGGGTCGAGTTCGGGGTGGTCGACAGCCGCAAGGGCGCCCAGGCGATGGGCGTCAAGCTGATCGACGCACCGCCGTCCCTGTCCGAGCTGCGCCGCCGTCCGGCCGAAGAGCTGCACGGCATGATCGAAGACATGATCAAGCTGCTCGAGTCTCAGGTGCAGCCCGGTCTTTCCCGCGGTCGCTACCCCGACAAGAAGACCGCACAGAAGATCGCGCAACTGGTCCACGCGGTTGCCAGCGAGTTCGAGGGTTAGCAAGCGCCGGGCCGGGGTGGGTATTGACCCACACCAGCCCGAGCTCCTGATAAAATAATAGTGTTTTGGGGCGGGGGAGTGTCCGGCCGCCCCGCGCCGG
>NZ_JBFBAD010000153.1:0-22621 GCF_040682075.1 Actinoplanes sp. NPDC051411
GGCCGGCCCGGGACGGGCCGGCCCACCGTGAACTAAAGGCGGATGTAAAGGCGCCGCCCCGACGCGCGGAAGCCGATCCGCTCGTAGACCCGCCACGAGTCGTCACCCGACGCCTCCAGCCAGGCCATGTCGGCGCCCGTGTCGAAGATCCGCCGAGCGAGCCCGGCGGTGATCGCCCCGCCCAGGCCCTGTCGCCGGTACGGTTCGCGGACCGCGATGCCCCCGATCTCGGCGACTCCGCCGTTCGGCGGGACGGCCTGGCCGCCCCCGGCGCAGTCCCCGTCGGCGGCGACCCCGATCAGCGCGAACCCGCCGCGCCGCTGGAGCCGTTCGATGCCGTCGACGTCGGCGTCGGTCACCTCGAACTCGCCCCCGAATGCTTCGCCCTGGGCGGCCACCATCGCCGCCCGGTCGGCGCGGGTGGCCGGTTCCCGGATGTCGAAGGTGACCGACGGCGGGATGAGGGATTCCGGCGAGCAGGTCAGGAACTCGTGTCGTTCCTCGACCGTGAAACCGGCCGCGAGCAGCAACTCCTCGAGGTGGGGAGCGCAGTTCACGACGTACTCCAGGCGAGGCCGCCGCGACGCCGAGCGGAAGGCACCGATCAGGTTTTCGACGTCGGTGGCGGTGATCGCCGCGCCGGGGCGCGGCGTCGCGTAGTTGATGTTGGGATTGTCGGTCGCCGGGTCGATGCCCAGGATGAACGGCCCCGATTCGACGGCGGCCGGGCGGGCGGAGAGGTTGGCGACGACGGACTGCTGGATACGAAGATCCACAGACAAGGTTGAAGGTCCTTTACGACATGAGGAATGGGTTCACGACAAGGACGTCGGACCGCCCCACAACGCGAAGTGTCAGCGCCGGGTCAGGCGGCCGCTAGGCGCACCCGTGATCACAGGCTTCATTCCCTCATGCAGAAAACCAGCAAGTCGCCTCACCCTAGCGCCTAGTAGCGGAAGTGCGAAACCAGGGTCCGCAGATTCGCCGACATCCCGGCCAACTCGGCGGTCGCCTGCTGGGCCTGCGTGACGCCCTCGGTGGTCTGCTGGGCGGCCACCGCGACCGTGGCGACGTTGGTGGCGATCTGCTCCGCCGCCTGCGCGGTGTCCCCGACGCTGCGGTTCATCTCGGCCGTCGTCGCCGTCTGCTCCTCGACCGCCGACGCGATCGTGGTCTGGTAGTCGTTGACCCGCCCGATGACCGTGGCGATCTCGGCGATGGCCGCCGCCGCCGACTGCGTACCGCTCTGGATCGCGTCGACCCGCCGCACGATGTCCTCGGTTGCCCGGGCCGTCTCCTGGGCCAGGTCCTTGACCTCGGACGCGACGACCGCGAAGCCCTTGCCCGCGTCTCCCGCCCGGGCCGACTCGATGGTCGCGTTGAGCGCCAGCAGGTTGGTCTGCTCGGCGATCGCGGTGATCGCGCGGACGACGTCGCTGATCTCCCGGGACGACTCCCCGAGCGAGGCGACCGTGGCGTTGGCGGCCTCGGCGGCCCGCACCGCCGTGCCGGCGACCGCGGCGGCCTCGCTCGTCGAGTGGGCGATCTCGCGGATCGACGCGCCCATCTCCTCGCTGCCCGCCGAGACGGTCCGCACGTTGGTCGACACCTGACCAGCGGCGTCGGACACCGCCTGGGCCTGCGCGGCCGACTCCTCGGCCGACGCCGCGATCTGGCTGGACGCGGCCGACATCTCCTCGGCCGCCGCGGCCAGCGACTCCGACGACTGGTCGATCGTGCGCATGACCCCGCCGAGCGACTCCAGGCTCTTGCCCAGGGCGCCGGCCATCGCCGCGATCTCGTCCCGGCCGGTCACGGCCAGCGGGGTGGCCAGGTCACCGTCGGCGAGCAGCATCAGCCGCTTGCGGACCTGCTCGACCGGCCGGGTGATCGACCGGGTGACGAGCAGCGCGAAGACGATCGCGATGATCGCCGCGGCGGTGCCGGCGCCCCACACGATCCGGGTTCCGGTCTCGTGCGCGGCCGCGGCGTCGCTCCGGGCCCCGGCGAAGGACGTGTCGGCGACCGCCGCCGAACGGTCGAGCAGCTTGCTGATCTGCTCGAACAGGTCGATCTCCTTGCCCAGCACCAGGGTGTTGGCCGACTTGTCGTCCCCGGCCACGTAGAGCTGCGCGATCTGGGCGTCGACGGAGACGAACTGGTCGAGTACGGCGGTGATCTGCTGAACGTCGGCCTGCGCCGAGGAAGGCGCGGTCGAGGCGGCCGCCTCGACGCGCGTACGGAAGGTCTGCACCGAGGCGAGGAACGCCTTGCGGGACGATCCGGTGTCCGAGGCCGCGTCGGAAACCCCGCGGAGGGCGTCGAACGCGTACGCGGTCTGCCAGCCGTTGAAGTCGGCGGCCGAGAACTTCGCGTCCTTGACCGCGACCACGAACTGCTGGGCCCGCTCCATCCGGTCGGCCGCCGCCTGCTGTCGCGCGGAGGTGGCGAGCGCGACCCCCATCACCACCAGCAGAAGCATCACGACAACGGAGAAAGCGGCAGCCAGGCGCACGCCGAGACGCATGCGGTTGAGGATCGTCACACCCCGATCGATCGGCCTCGCCCCATGTGTTCTGAGACACCGGCCGGGTGCAGGAAGGTTGACCCTGACAGGGTGTCAGGGCGTTTCCTTGGCCGTGTGGAACAGAACGAATCCGTCCTGAGGCTCCTGCGCGAGCGTCTCCGGCAGGGCAGCACACCGGGAGACCGCGGCGACGACGCCCGTCTCGTGCTGCTGATCGAGGGCGGGAGCTCGCGCGGGGTGTATTCGAGTGGCATGACCGTAGCGATCGAGCAGCTGGGGTTGCTGCCGCTCTTCGACGCGGTCTACGGCAGCTCGGCCGGGGCACTGAACGGCGCCTGGCTGCTGTGCGGGCGGGCCGGCAGCACGATCCACGCCTGGTGGACCCCGGAGATCATGCGGGGAACGATCGACGTGCGGCGGGCGCTGCGGCGCCAGCCGGTGGTGGACACCCGGTTCCTGGTCCACACGGTCTACACGTCGCTGATGCCGATGGGCTTCCAGGAGATTCTGGCCAGCCCGGTCGAGTTCCATCCGCTGGCCACCGACGCCGAGAACGGCCGGTCGGTCGATCTGCGGCCGACCATCCGCGACCAGGCCAGCCTTCAGGCGGCGCTGCGGGCCTCGACGGCCATGCCGGTGCTCGCCGGCGAGCCGGTCGAGATCGGCGGGCGGCGGTTCGTCGACGCCGGGGTGAGCGAGGCGGTCCCGGTGCGGACGGCCCTGGCCGACGGGGCCACCCACATCGTGGCCCTGCGGACCCGGCGGGCCGACGAGACGTCAGCGGTGCCCGGCCGCGCCGAGCGGATGGTGCTGTCGCGGTGGTTCGCGCGGCGCGCGCCCGGGGCGAGCGCACCCTGGCTGGAACGGGTCGCCATGCGGGCCGAGGAGGAGCGGCTGCTGGCGGCCCACCCGGCGACCCTGCAGATCCGCCCGCCGCTCGGCAGCGCCCGGATCGGCCGCACCGAGCGCCGGCCCGGCCCGATGCGCGCCGCCGTCGACACCGCGATCGCGGCCGGCCTCCAGGCTTTCGGCGCGCTGTGAACCTCACCCTGCGGCCGATCCGCCCCGACGACGCGGCCGGGCTGATCGGGCTGCACGCCCGGATGAGCGAGCACACCCGCTACCTGCGTTTCTTCACCCCCTGCCCGCGCATCCCGCGCGAACTCCTGCACCGCTTCGTCAACGTCGACCATCACTCACGCGAGGCGTTCGTTTCTCTTTCCGGTACGCGGATAGTCGCGGTCGGCCGATATGAGCGCCTCTCGCCGTCGGAGGCGGAGGTGGCGCTGGTGGTCGAGGACGCGTTCCAGGGCCGGGGCGTCGGACGGGCGCTCCTGGCCCACCTGGCGCTCGCGGCCCGCGCCAACGGCATCGAGCGCTTCGTCGGCACGGTGCTCCCGGAGAACACCGGCGTCCTGAGGTGGGCCCGCGGCTACCCGGTCGAGCGCCGGTTCGCCGACGGCCTCATCAGCCTGGGATTCCCGCTCGGCAGCCCGCCGCGTGAACAGCTGGGCGAAACCGAGGACAATCTCGGGCTCGAACAACTCCACGGCGTGAGGAACCAGCCATCGTGAACGTTCTCCGATCGAGCATCCGCCGCACGATCGCGGCGATCGCCCCGCTCGACCCCGCCGAGGCTTCCGCACAGTCGTCGGTCCTGTCGTGGATCGACTCGGGCGCGCCGCTGTTCCGCGAGCGCGGGCCGGTCCCGCCGCGGCACCTGGCGGTCTATTTCGCCCTGCTCGACCCGGACCGCCGCCGCGTCCTTCAGGTCGACCACCTCAAGGCCGGCGCGTGGGTCTTCCCGGGCGGCCACGTCGACACCGAGGAGCCGGCGGCCGCCGTCCGCCGCGAGGCGTCCGAGGAACTGACCGTGGACGCCGATTTCCTGCTCGGCGACGAGCCCCTGTTCGTCACCGAGAGTGTGACCCGGCCGCCCGGCGAGCACGTCGATGTCACCCTCTGGTTCATCCTTCGCGGCGATTCGGCGATGGCTCTCTCCGCCGATCCGGCCGAGTTCCGGGGCCTGCGCTGGGTTTCGGTCGACGAGCGCGACGACTGGCTCGGGTCCTGCTACGCCCCGGATCAGGTCGCCCGCTTCCTCACCAAGGTGTCGGCCGCGATCGACTGAGATCCTGGCCCCAGCGGCCGGGCCCGGTTCCCGGCCGCATCGCGCCGCCGAGGTCTTCGGCCTGCGCGCCCTGGCGGCACCATCGCCGAGCACGCGCTCCTCGACGCCTGGCCGGCGTGACCGTCCACGTCGGTCGCCGCGATCTACCCCGTGGACCGCCACTGGCCACACCCGGGGCAAGGTCGTTCCCACGGTCGGATAGCCGACCTGAACTCGGATCGTCGCCGAGCGTGATCTTCACCGTGGGGGTAAACACGCATGCCGTCGACCGGTACATGGGTCTCGCGCGGGTCGCCGTCGAGCGGCCGGACCGGCTGGCGAGCGAAGTCGAGTGGGCGTTCGCGCCCGGCGCGGTCCTGGAGTCGGGGGCCGGCCGGGTGGTCGGGCGGGAGGCGATCCTGGACTTCTACCGGGGCCGGGCCGCGGGTTTCGAGGAGGTACGGCACGTCTGGTTGATCACCGAGACGAACGACCGGGCGTTCAAGGTGGCCTGGGCGGGAGTGCGGCGCCGGCCGGGCGACGTGGTCGTCGCGGGGTGCGGGGTCGACCGGGTGGTCACCGACGACGCGGGGCAGATCGTGGCGGCCTGGAACGAGTTCACGATGCCGAGCTGAGGAAGTGGTGCAGCTTGGCCGGGTTGCGTACGACCCAGATGTCGCGGATGCGGTCGCCGGTCACCCCGAACGCCAGCACCGAGACGATGACGCCGTCGCGCCGGGCGACCAACCCGGGGCGCCCGTTGACCGGCCGCTCCTCGAAGACCTGGCCGGCCAGGGGCAGGCCGACGGCATAGCGCGCCACCTGCGCGCGGCCGGTGATCGGGCGGGCCACCGTGCTCACCGCCCCGCCGCCGTCGGCGATCACGGTGACGTTCGGGTCGAGCAACCCGACCAGGCGGTCGATGTCCATCGCCTCCCAGGCCAGCCGGAAGTCGCGCACGAGCGAGGCCTCGCGCGCGGCGGGGGACGGCAGATCGGCTTTCCGGAGCCTCTGCCGGGCCGAGGTCGCCAGTTGGCGACAGGCCGCGGCGGTACGCCCGAGGGTCGCGGCCACCTCGGCGAACGGGTAGCCGAACACGTCGTGGAGCACGAACGCGACCCGCTCGGCCGGGGTGAGCGAGTCGAGCACGACCAGGAACGCCATCGTGACGGTCTCGTCGGCCGCTATCCGCCCGGCGAGGTCGTCCCCGACCAGGGGCAGCGGCTCGGGCAGCCACGATCCGACGTACCGTTCCCGCCGCACCCGGGCCGAGCCGAGCACGTCGAGGCAGATGCGCCCGGCGACCCGGGTCAACCAGGCCGCGGGGTTGGCGATGCCGGCGCGCTGGGCGGCCGGCATCGCGAACCATCTCGCGTACGCCTCCTGCACCGCGTCCTCGGCCTCGGTGAGAGAGCCGAGGAGCCGGTAGGCGACGTTGACGAGTTGCGACCGTTCCTCCACGGGCCCAGTTGACCACGAAGATGACCTGACACTTCGTCCGGCTGTCTCGTCGAGTGGGCATGAGAAGCGTTCACAAGGCGGCCGCCGCACTGCTCCTGCTGGTCATGGCCGCCCAGATGTTCCTGGCCGCGAGCGGCGCCGCCGGCCGGGACTTCGGCCCGCACCGGGCCCTCGGCTACGTCACGTTCGTCCTGCCCCTGCTCGTGGCCGTCGTCGCGGCCGCGGCCCGGCAGCCTCGGCGCCAGCTCCTGCTGCCGGTCGCGATCGCCGTTCTGGTCTCGATCCAGGTCCTGATCGCGAAGATCGCCGAGAACATGGACGACACCGCGGGCCACTACGTGTTCGGGCTGCACGGCCTGGTCGGCATGCTCGTGCTGGCCCTGGCCGGGGCGGTCGCGGCCGACGCGATCCGGCCTCAGAGGTCGAGCGCGTAGGTCTGCCCGACCAGCGAGACCCCGAACCCGTCGTGCGGCGCCGACTCGACCAGCGCGAAGCCGCGCGAC
Source organism: Actinoplanes sp. NPDC051411 (assembly GCF_040682075.1). Lineage (NCBI taxonomy): Bacteria > Bacillati > Actinomycetota > Actinomycetes > Micromonosporales > Micromonosporaceae > Actinoplanes > Actinoplanes sp. NPDC051411. The sequence goes on from NZ_JBFBAD010000153.1 coordinate 6,602, forward strand.
AGGTAGATGTGCCGCGCCGCGACCAGCGGATCGGTGGTCCACAGCCGCATCCGCCGGTAGCCGGCCTTCCGGGCGAACGCGAGGCAGGTGTCGACCAGGGCGCCGCCGAGCCCGAGCCCGCGGCCGGCCGGCGTCACCAGCAGCACCCGCAGCACCGCGGTGTCACCCTCGCCCTCGCCCGCGTCCACGCAGAACACGCACCCGGCCCGCCGCCCGTCCACCTCGGCGATCCAGGCGTTCTCCCGCCCGGTGTCGTGCCCGGCCGCATAGTCGGCGACGATCCGCGCGACCAGCGCCTCGAAGCGGCCGTCGAACCCGTACTCCTCCGCGTACACCTCGCCGTGCGCCTGGATCACCCAGCCCAGGTCCCCCGGCCGGCCCAACTCTCGGATCATCACCCGCACCCTTCACTGAAACACTCGTTTCAGTTGGCATACTAGCGGCGTGCCGGACGGTCGCAAGGAGGAGCTGCTCGAGCTGGCGTACGCCTACGTCCGCGAACACGGCCTGGTCCAGCTCTCCCTGCGCCCCCTGGCGGCCGCGATCGGGTCGAGCCCGCGCGTCCTGCTGTTCCTCTTCGACAGCAAGGACGGCCTGGTCCGCGCCCTGCTGGCCCGCGCCCGCGGCGACGAACTGAAGCTCCTGTCGGAGACCGGCCCGGCCGACGGCCTGCCCGAGGCCGGCGCCCAGGTCTGGTCCTGGCTGAGCGACCCGGCCCACCGCCCGCTCCTCACGCTGTGGGTCGAGGCCTACGCCCGCTCCCTCATCGACTCCGACGGCCCGTGGGCCGGCTTCGCCGCCGAAACGGTCGCCGACTGGCTGCAGGTCCTCTCCCGCGCCCAGCCACCCTCGACCCGCGACACCCCCGAGGCCCAGGCCGGCCGCACCGCCGTCCTGGCCCTGCTCCGCGGCGCCCTCCTCGACCTGCTGGCGACCGGCGACACCGCCCGCACCACCGCCGCCGTCACCACAAGCCTGCGGGCGATGAACCCGTAGCCGTTCCGGCTGTCCGTCAGGACGGGGCGGGAGGCGCGCGTGGACGACGTTCGGGACGTAATCATCAACTTGATCGCGGCGGCTATCGGCGCTCTCGCCACATGGAGCGTGGCGCGCATCAGGCGGTGGCGGCGGGAACGACAAGCGCGTCAATTCTGGGGCGGAATGGCCGCTCGCGGCATCACCGTCGTCATCGGCGCCCAGGACCGCGCGGCTTTGGGACGCTGGGAGCCGTCCGGCCTCGTCGGGATGGGAGACGTCGCGGGTCTCATCACCGTCCAGCGCGAGTTGCAGCGGATCGGCTGCCCGGTCAGGGTTTCGTCGGTCGACTCCCTGTCGCCGGAAGACCGCGAACATGACCTCGTCCTGCTCGGCGGCCCCGACGCCAACGATCTCAGCCGCGCGACCATGGAACGCTACGACGGAACGCTGTCGATGACCGTGCCCGGGTCGAAAATCCACGATGTCGCGTTCTACGACAACGTCTCTCGACGAGGCTTCGCCCCGCGGCGAGGTCCCGACGGGGACCTGACCCTCGACTACGGCCTGATCATCCGCGTCCCCAACCCGCTCGGCGGCGGCCGGAAGACCGAGGTCCTCATTCTGGCCGGCTGCTGGGGCTACGGCACGACCGGCGCCGCCGAGGCGATATGCGACTCAGAATTCCTGCAGGACGCCGTCATCCGGAAGAACCGCTTCTTCGAGTCCGTCGTCCGAACCGCGGTCCACGCCGACGCCGCCCACTACCAACGGCCGGAGCTCACCAGACCGGTCAAACTTGCCGACACCTCGCCGTGAGCCCGCTCCCGGCCGGCCGCCGAGCTCCCCCGCGAGGTGCTCCGCACCTGAGGGAGTGAGAGTCCCGGTCGGGGCTCTGAACGGGCGTTACCCGCCTGATCAGAGCCCCGACGTGAGAACCGGGTCAGTGGCCGGCCCGCGGGCGGTGGCCGCGCTCCTGGCGGGGCAGGGTCTGGTGGCCGCCGGGTACGACCGGCGGCGGGAGCTGGCTGGTCTCGTACGAGGCCAGGTTGAGGCCGCCCTGGGTGTCGGGCAGGACCGGCGGCTCCTTGAAGTCGTTGAATCGGAACGCGCTGGTCAGGTCGCTGACCGTGCGCCGCCGCCAGTCGCTGATGTTGGTCTCCTTGATGCCGGTGACGCGCTCGAGCAGTTTCAGCTGGGACGTGTGGTCGGCGATGTCGGAGTTGACGTAGCCGCCGACCGTCCACGGCGACACGATGATGCACGGCACGCGGAAGCCGAGACCGACCGGGAGGCCGCCGCCGGGCGTACCGGTGTTGGAGGTCTTGAAGACGAACTCGTCCGGCGTGCCCGCCGGCGGGGTCGGCGGCAGGACGTGGTCGAAGAGACCGTCGTTCTCGTCGTAGGACAGGATGAAAACGGTCTTGGCCCAGACGTCAGGGTTGGCCGCGATCGCGTCGATCTTGCCGGCGACGAACGACGCGCCGGCGGCCGGGGTGCCGGCCGGGTGCTCGTCGAAGCCGGACGGCGGGAGGATCCAGCTGACCGTGGGCAGCGAGTCGTTCATGCAGTCGTACTCGAACTGGCCGAGCGGCTGGGTCGCCACGCCGTTGTCGTAGATCGGGTCGCCGGGCTGGGCCTGGGCGAACTCGGTGAACTTGCTGATCGCCGAAGCGCCGGTGAGGCTGCCCGGCTGGCGGTAGATCTTCCAGCTGACGCCGGCGTCGCTGAGCCGCTTCGGGTAGGTCGTCCACGAGAACTGGTTGGCCGGGCCGCTCGTGGTCAGCGACGGGCCGCCGGCCAGGCCGTTCGGGTCGACCGTGCCCGACATCCACATGTGCCGGTTCGGGCCGGTGTCGCCGATCACCGAGCAGTGGTAGGCGTCGAGCACCGTGAACGCGTCGGCCAGCGCGTACTGGAAGGGGATGTCCTCCCGGTTGAGGTAGCCCATGACGTACGGGCCGTTGGTGGCGCCGTCGGCGGCGAGGTGGGCCGGCAGCCAGTTGTCCATCCTGCCGTTGTTCCAGGCCGCGTGCTGCACCGACCAGGCGTGGCTGGTCGACGGGATCGCCTGGGCCGAGCTGATCGTGGTGTTCAGCCGGTACGGCAGGAGGTAGCCGTCGGGGTGGCCGGGGAACGGCTGGTAGAAGACCGAGTGGCCGTTGGAGATCCGCATGGCGTGCGGGTCCTCGAAGCCCCGCACGCCGGACAGCGTGCCGAAGTAGTGGTCGAAGCTGCGGTTCTCCTGCATCAGCATGACGACATGCTTGATGTCCTTCAGGCTGCCGTGTCCGCCGTGCTGCCGGCTGTTCGCCACCGCGGCGCGGACGTTCGGCGGGAGGGCCAGCGAGGTCACACCCAGGCCGGCCGCCGCGGCGGTGCCGAGCAGCCGGCGGCGGGTGGTTCCGGAGGCCGGGGTCTGATCCGGACGGTCCTGCATCAGAGTGGTCCTTTGGTTAGGCCGATACGACCCGCTCAGCGTGATCACCCCGGCATAAGGCCTGCTGACGCCGAGGTGGAGGGGAGACGAAGGAGCGACGCCGGGGACTCCGCATTCGGGATGATCAGGGCCGGTGAGCCGGTGCCGTCGGCCGGGACCGACCAGACGTCGGAGGCTTTGGTGCCGCGGCGGACGCCGTACATGACCTGGGAGTTGTCCAGCCAGGCGGCCTGGTCGTCGACGCTGCGGGTCTCGGCCAGCGGGGTCCGGCGCATGGTGGCCAGGTCGAGGACCGACAGGCGCCAGCCTTTGGACGGGTTGCCGCCGAGCGCCGATTTGAAGGCGATCCGCGTGCCGTCCGGCGACAGCGAGGGGCATTCCACGTTGGAGGCGATCGTGCGGACCGTCCGGGTGGTCAGGTCGCCGACGATCAGATAGCGGTGGCCGGCCGTCGACATGGTCGCGTAGAAGGTGCGGTCGTCGACGAACGTGACGCCCCAGAAGTTGAGGTCGACCGCCTGGTAGGGCTTGCCGTCCAGCGTGACCGCGAACCTCTCCAGCGTGTCGACGGTGTCCCCGGTCGCCGTGTTGATCATGCCGACCCGGGTGGAGAACCTGCCGCCGTTGTAGCTGTCGCCGGTGACGAACACCGTCCAGGCCAGCCAGTGCCCGCTCGGTGAGACCCGCGCTCGGTTGGGCACCCCGACCAGCGGATAGGTCTGAACCTCTTTCAGGTGCGCGTCGAGAACGGCCAGCTGATAGGTCGCCAGCGGCCCGTCGGGCCGCAGGCAGATCACCGCCCCGGCGGCGGCATAGACCCGGTTGCAGGCAACCCCGCTGACCGTACGCGGACCAGACCCTTGACCCACCGCGACGGTCGCGACCCGCCCCATCGAGTCGGGCGCCGTGCTGCGGAACAGGATCCGGTCCCCCGGCGAGGCGTCGACCGTGGCCGCGGCCATCGCCGGGGCGGAACCGCGGTGTCCGGCGACGAGCACGTAGACGACGGCCACGACCAGCAGCAGCGTGGACAGTCCGGAGGCGAGCAGGACTCGCCGGCGAAGGCTCATCGCGCGGCACCCCGCGTACGCAGAAGGAGCGCGGCCGAGCCGCCCAGGGTGACCACCCCGGCCACCGCGAAGAAGCGGATGGCGCCCGCCGCGTCCCACCACGACCAGGCCAGGCCGAACAGCACCGACGACACCAGGTAGGCCAGCGCCTGACCGGTCTGGATCAGCGCGAGCCCGGTCGTCCGCAATTCGGGCGGGAGAACGGGACCGGCCAGCGCCATCAATACCCCGTCGGTGGCGGCGTAGAAGACGCCGTACAGGAAAAGGACCGTGAGCAACGCGGGAAGCCCGCCCCAGGAGGTCGTCAGGAGCAGATAGACGGCCGCGAGGGCGGCATAGCCGCCGAGGAAGACGGGCGTGCGGCCGATCCGGTCGGCCAGGGTGCCGAAAGGCACCGCCAAAACGAGGTACGCGAGGCTCGTGCCGACGGCGAGCAGCGGAAACCAGCCGGTCGCGAGGTTCTCCCGGCGCTGGAGCAGCAGATAGACGAAGCCGTCGCCGATCGTGCTGAGCCCGAGCAGCGCGGCCCCGAGGAACAGGGCGCGGATCGGCGCGACTTTCAGCAGCGCGGCGGCGGCCCGCAGATCGACCGACGTCTTCCTGGAGTCGGCGCGGTGGTCCCGCACCAGAAGCACGAGAACCAGCACACCGATCACGGCGATACAACCGCTCACGACGAATACGGCGTCGAAGGCCTGTCCGGAAGCGGCCAGCACGGCGATCGCCACCAGCGGCCCGGCGAACGCGCCCGCACTGTCCATGGCCCGGTGCACGCCGAACGCGCGGCCCAGATCCCCGGCCGGCGTGGAGAGCGTGATCAAAGCATCTCGGGGCGCGGTCCGCAGGCCCTTCCCGGCCCGGTCGGCGACGATCGCCGCGCCCAGGGCGGGCACACTCGCTCCCGCCGCCAGAAGGCCGGCCTTGGCGACGGCCGAGATGCCGTAGCCGAGGCCGGCGATCAGCTTGCGACGCTGCACCCGGTCGGCGACATAGCCGCCGACCAGGCGCAGCAGGGCGGTCGCCCCCGTGTAGAGCCCGTCCAGGACGCCGTAGACCACCGGGCCCAGGCCGAGACCGACGACCAGGTACAGCGGCAGGACGGCCGAGACCATCTCGCTGGAGACGTCCGTGACCAGGCTGACCGCCCCGAGCGCGAGCACGTTGCCGGCGATGCGCTTGGTGCGGTCGAGCGTCCCGGCCGGGCGTTCGACGGAGGCTAGGTACATGGCGCGATCAGTTCCAGACGTCGGTGACCGGGGAGACGCTCGCGGCGCCGCCGATCGCGCTCAGGCCGTACGCGGACTCGATCGTCCGGAGCACGGTGTAGTGCGTGATCTTCTCCGAGTAGGTGCCCGCCTTGACGTGGGCACCCACGAACGTGGTGTAGATGTGGTTGAGCGACGCCGAGTTGTCCTCGTCGAACGTGACGATCAGCAGGCTGTTGTGCGTCTTGGCCCACTGGGCGTACGAGTCGAGGTGGCTCTGCAGCCAGCTGTTACCGGTGGCGATCGAGCAGTCGTGCATGTCGTCGCACATGTTCGGCGTCACGAAGCTCACCGTGGGCAAGCTTGAATAGGCCGAGCTGGACGGGAAGCTCGCGTAGGTCAGGTTGACCGACGCCGCGTTGTTGCTGAAGTCGACCCAGCTGTTGTGCTTGCGCATGTAGGTGCCGCTGGAGCAACCGGTGTAGCCGTTGGACGGCATCGACTCCGAGTAGCCCTTGAAGCTCAGGCCGGCCGACGTCACCTGGTGGGCGAGGTTCTCGGCGCTGAACGTCTTCGGGCAGGAGTCGCTGGTCACGCCCTGGGTCGAGCCCGAGAGCAGCGCGATGTAGTTGGGCTGGCTGGGATGGGTGATCGCGTAGGACTGCGAGAAGCTCGCGCCCTGCGACGCCAGCGACCCGAAGTACGGGGCGCTGGACGAGGTGATCTGGGAGCTGGCCTTGTTCTCGAACATGACGAGAACGACGTGGTCGAACCGGGGGACGCTCGTGGCGGCCTGGGCCTGCGGGGCGGCGGCGGCCAGGCCGGCACCGAGCAGCAGGAAGGTCGCCGCGGCGACCGTGAAACGCCGTACGGACATAGACTTGATCCTCATCAAGATCCACAACGGCGACGAGCCTCCGAGGTGGACGAAAGATGAAGAATTGAGGTCCGTCAATCCTCCGGGTACCGAAAGACCTCGTCGAGCGGCACATCGATCTTAAAGGCCACCTCCAGCGACGGCGAGTAGCGCCCCCGCTCGATCGCGATGACGGTCTGCCGGTCACGCCGAGACGCCCGGCCTGACAGCCGACGCCACGGCGATCGGCACGAGCGGCGCGATGTAGGAGACGTGGGCGGCGGGCGCGCGGAACAGCCGGGGCACGACGATCGCGAGATAGACGATGTAGGCGGCGGCACTGGAGAGCAGGTAGGCCCAGGCACCCTTCGCCTCGGACGACATCCCCGGCCTCCTCGATGTCAAGAACCTTTGACATCCCCACCGCCATGGTCTGGCCGCCCCACTTGTCGAACATCCTTGACATCGAACCGGCGCACTGTAAATGGCACGATCAACTGCTTACAGTTGTCGACGATCGCTCGGAAGAATGGTCGCATGCAACAAATGGGATTGTTCACCGCGGCGCAGGTTTCCGCTATGCGCGACCCCACAAGACGGCGCAACTATTCACCCCAGGCAGAGACCTTCCGGCGCGAACACGAGCGGCACCGAGCTTACGGCCTGAAACAACGCCACGCACTGCGCCGACACCTTCTACACAGCGGCGAAATCCCTTCGGAAAGCGTCTTTCCCGCGCAGCATGAATCCGCCCCGTCCGCAGAGGCGGGGCCGTCCGCAGAGGCGGGGCCGTCCGCAGAGGCGGGGCCGTCCGCAGAGGCGGGGCCGCTGCCAGGCACTGCTCGATCAACAGGTATCGCCCCGCCAGCGGGTGTCACCCTACCGGCAGGCACCCGGCCACCGGCCGAGGCCCCATCGGCAGGCATTACCCCACCGGCGGGTGCCGGCCCGTCAGCGGGCACCGTTCCGCCTTCGGTGAGCCCAGCGCCCTCGGCGGCAGAGCCGGGCCGGGTGGCGATGGCTCAGCAGGCACAAGGCTGCTGCCCTCCCCCGGCGAAAGCGAGCCGGCCGGCGGCAAGCCGGGCCGCGCCCTCCGCAGAGCCGGCCCGAAGAGGAGCCGGAACAATCCGGCCCGTGACCGGAAGCAGCGAATCCGCATTTGCGGTTCGGCTGACGAAGGGTGCCATCGGGTCGACGGCGTCCGCAGCTCGCCCGCAGTGTGTCCAACGGCGCCGGCGGCCTCCGTCGCCTCCGCCAGAAGCGGTACCGGACAGCCGGCATCGGCGCAACAAATTTACCAACAGCAATTCGCAAATTCTTCCGGCGTGGCTTTTGGGAATCCGGCATGAACAACACAGCGGGTCGAAGATCGACGCAGCATGCATTGTCATCCGCTTGAACGCACGCACACTGTCGTTAACCCCTTCGTGGCTGGCGATGTTCGAAACCGAATTTCAGCCGACTATGGTGCTTCTCTCGAAGTGGAATCGCCGGCGCCGTCCCACCGGCAGCCGCGCCTATGGGAGGCCATTGCTTGCAGGTCGCTGCTCCCGACGTGCTGCGGGGCCGGATGATCGCCTTCCCCAATGGGACAGACGGCAACGCGAACCACCCGCCGCGCACTGCCCACCAGCCACTCACCATGCGCGCGGGCTACCCCTCCACCCGCCACGCGCGGCTAACCCTCACCCGCCACGCGCGGCTAACCCTCACCCGCCACGCGCGGCCAAACCCTCGCCTGACACCCATGCGGCCAACCCCGCCCGCCACGCGCGCGGGCCGCCCGCCTCGCACCAAGCCGCCGGCGACGACGAGCCAGGCGGTCACGCGCTTGGCCCGCTGGCTGGGTGGCGCGACGGCAGGGACGCCTGTGGGCAAGGTCGAGAGGTCCTGGCCAGGCCCCGGCCGAGCGACCCGCGATGCCCCCACCCCTCCTGGCCATGCCCGCCGGAGCCATTTCATCTTCCGTTCGGCGCCGACGGCCGGGTCGCCCCGCCATCGACGCCCTGGCCGTGTGGATCTGGTTTCGGCCGGCCGGGCCTGCGCCTCGAGATGAGAGCCCCGGCCGCAATCCCTCCAGGTCACGGGCTTCTAACTCTGGGCTGGGAACCAGGTTGTCCGGTCGCTCGGGTTGGCGGCTGTCACGCCGTCGAGTATTTGGCGGAGCTCGGTGGTGGGGAGTTTGCCGGTCACTCCGAGGTACAGATCGGTGCCGGGCAGGCCTCGGTAGCAGCCGTAGCTGTCGCAGGCGGTCGCGCCTCGCCGTACGCCTTCGGCCTGGTGTTGCTCGATGATGGTTACGCCGCTGGGGGTCACGGTGCCGGTCAGGCCGGTGAACGGCCGGGGCTGAGCCAGCGTGGCCTCGCCCAGGCGGCCCAGTGTCGTGTCGCGTACGGCGTCGAGGCTGGTGCGGCCGGCCGCCTGCAGCGTCAGGCCCGGGGGAAGGTAGCCGATCCGGAACGGCAGCCGCACCGGGGCCGGCGGGCCGAGCGTGAACTGGGCCGCCAGCTGTTGGAGGGTTTCGGCGCTCAGGCCGTCGTCCGGGCCGTCGTCCGCGGAGCGGAGCACGGCCCAGGCGTCGTCCGCGTACGGCCACGCCACGGCCGCCCTTTTGATCTCGGCCAGTTTCTGGTTGCCGTTGGGGCCGTATCTGATTGTCGACGTGGCTACGTGCAGGAAGCCGGGGGTCGAGCCGATCGTGATCGGGGTGCCGGTGCGGAAGACGCGCGGGTCGAAGGCGCCGGGGCGGTAGACCTCGACCGAGCCGACGACGCGGGCCGGGCGCTGGACGATCGGCGCGACCTCGTAGGCCGGCGTGACCATGATCGAGGCTTCCACCTGGTAGTCGCCGGAGGTGAAGCCCTGCAACGAGGTGACGAGACCGGGCACCGGGGACGCCGCGGGATCGGGGTGGGACGGGCGTACGAAAGGGAACAGTGACGCGGCGGCCAGCGTGACCGCGACCGCCGCCGCCCCCACCGACCAGCGCCGCCGCCGGATGATTTTCCGCCCTCGGGCGGAGATCTCGTCGAGGTCGAGCGGGTTCGGCGGGAGCTCGCCCCTAGCGTCCGCGAGCAACTCGTGCAAACTCTCCATCACGCTCACCCCCTTCGGCCAGGCCTAGTGCCTTGCGCAGCGTCGCCAGGCCGCGCGACGTCTGGCTCTTGATCGTGCCCGTGCTGCGGCCGAGCATCTCCGCGATCTCCTCCACGGTGAAGTCACCGTAATAGCGCAGCACGATCACCGCCCGCTGACCGGCCGGGACCTGCCGCAGCGCCCGCCGTAACCGGTCGCGCTCCCCCACCGCGTCGGTGGCGTCGGGTGTCGCCCGGTCGAGATCGTCGTCGTGGGTCACCCGCTCGCGCCGCCAGGGCCGCCGTTTCTCGTCGATCGCCGCGTTGATCACGACTCGGCACGCGTAGCGGTGCGGGAGCGCCACCCGGGTCCACTGCACGTAGAGCTTGGTCAGCGCGGTCGAGACGGCATCCTCCGCCGCCTGCCAGTCGCCGCAGGTCAGGAAGGCCAGGCTGCGGAGATCGTCCATCCGGGCGGCGGCGTACTCCCGGAACTGCTCCTCGTCCGACGCGTTCATCGGGACAAGGACGGTGGTCGCCCGTCCTCAGGTTGCATCGGTTTCCGGGATTCTTCGCCGCAGATCGGCGAGGGCCGCGACCAGGGCGATCACCACGAAACCGACGGTGACCCAGAGCGCGTTGCGGAAGGCGAGCACCCAGCTGCCGTGGTGGGCGGCGAGCTGGGCGAAGAACAGGGCGCCGACCGCGGCGATGCCGGTGGCGGTGCCGATCCGCTGGCCGGTCTGCAGTACGGCGCCCGCGCTGCCGGCCCGGGCGACCGGCACTTCGGAGAGGGTGAGCGCCTGGTTGGGGCTGATCACGAAGCCGCTGCCCAGGCCGGCGACGAGCAGCGGGAGGGCGGCCGCCCAGCCGGCGTCGTGGCCGGGCACGAAGTGCAGCACCAGGTCGGTCGCGATCAGGCCGGCCGCGACGGCGGCCAGGCCGGCCACGACGAGGGGGCGGCCGAAGCGGTTGACGAGGCGGCCGCCGATCGCCGAGCCGGCGGCCGAGCCGACCGCGAACGGGGTGACGGCCAGGCCGGCCTCGAGCGCGGTGTAGTGCAGGCCGGACTGCAGAAAGAGCGTGAAGATGAAGAAGATCGTGGTGAAGCCGGCGAAGTAGAGCAGGCCGATCAGCGCGCCGAGCGCGTAGGAGCGGACCTTGAACAGGCCGAGGTCGATCAGGCTGGTCCGCTGCCGGCCGTAGCGCCGTTCCCAGGCGACGAAGCCGATCAGGACGACGACGGCGGCCACGGCCAGGAGCCACTTGCGGTTGCCGTGCCACTCGCGCTCCTGCACCAACGGCAACAAGAGCAGGAGTACGCCGGCGCCGAGGAGCACGACGCCGACCGGGTCGAGGTCGCCGGTCTTCCGGGCCTTCTCCCCGGCCGGGATCCAGAGGTAGCCGAGGATCATCGCGGCCACGCCGATCGGCAGGTTGATGTAGAAGATCCATCGCCACCCGGAGGAGGTGCCGAAGGCCTGGATCAGGAGGCCGCCGAGCAGCGGGCCGACCGCGGTCGAGATGCCGATGGTGCCGCCGAGCAGGCCGAACGGCCGCCCGCGCTCGCGCGGCGCGAACAGCTGCTGGATGAGGCCGGAGACCTGCGGGTTGACGACGCCGGCGGCGGCGCCCTGCACCAGGCGGGCGATGACCAGCCAGAGCGCACCGGTGGCGAGGCCGGCGGCGGCGCTCGACAGCGTGAACAGCAGCAGGCCGACGATGAAGACGTTGCGGCGACCCCGCGCGTCGCCGTATCTCCCGGCCGGAACCAGGACCAGCCCGAAGGTCAGCGCGTAGCCGGAGAGCACCCACTGGAGTTCGCCGGGGCTCAGGTGGAGGTCGTTCTGGATCGACGGGAGCGCGACGTTGACGATGCTGACGTCGAGGAGGGTCATGAAGCCGGCTACGAGGGCGACCGATAACGCCCGCCAGCGGTTGTCGCTGTTACTCACCGGCCGCCTCGTTCCCTGAAGATCCGTCGCCGCTCGCCGCTCGCCGGGCGAAGCGCCGCTCGCCGAGCGAAGCGTAGCCATCAATAAGGTGCTCACTATGACCTCCTTCGCAGTGGTGGGCGCCGGATGGCGCGCCGAAATGTTCTGGCGTCTCGCCGCCGGTCTCCCGGATGTGGAGTGTCTGGGCGCCGTCGTCCGGTCGCCCCGGGACCTCCCGATTCCGACATTCACCTCGCTGGACGAGATTCACCCCGATTTCGTCGTCACCGCGGTGCCGTGGGACGTCAACCCCGCCGTGATCACCGACTGCGTGTCGCGCGGCCTGCCGGTGCTGGCCGAGACGCCGCCGGCGCCGGACGCCGACGGGCTCAGGGAGCTCTGGAAGACGGCCGGCGACACCGGCCTCGTCCAGGTGGCCGAGCAGTACCTGATGGTGCCGGCCCATGCGGCCCGGCTCTCCGCCGTACGCGACGGGGTGATCGGCGAGCCCACGCAGGTCCAGGTGTCGTCGACCCACATGTACCACGCGATCTCGATGATGCGCGGCTTCCTCGGGGCGGGCCGCGGGCCGGTGAGCGTGCGGGCGAGCCGGACGACGGCCCCGCTGGTCGACCCGCTGACCCGGGACGGCTGGACCGACGACCCCGAGCCGAAGCCGGCCACCACCACGATCGCGACGATCGACTTCGGCGACGGGCTCTCCGGCCTCTACGACTTCACCGACAACCAGTGGCACAACCAGCTGCGGTTCCGGCGCATCGTGGTGCGCGGCACCCACGGCGAACTCCGGGACGACGAGGTGGTGCGGCTGACCGAGCCGCGCACGATCATCCGCACGCCGCTGGTGCGCCGGCAGACCGGCTACGACCTCGACCTGGACGGCTTCGACACCGACACGATCTCGCTCGGCGACCGGGTGCTCTTCCGCAACCCGTACGTGGGCCGGCGGCTCAACGACGAGGAGATCGCGATCAGCACGCTGCTCGAGCGGATGGCGTCCTGGGTACGCGGCGAGGGCCCGGCGCCCTACCCACTCGCCGAGGGCGCCCACGACCACCTCGTCGCGCTCGCCGTCGAGGAGGCCGCGGACACCGACCGTACGGTCGAGGTGCCCTCGCCCCCCTGGGCGTGAGACGAAGGTCGCCGCCGGGCCGAACCGCTCAAGCCCGGCGGCGCCTGCCCGATGGGATCTCTGACGGCAATCCGGCCGTCCGGAGTCCGATCGGAGAGGCGGGCGCATGACGACGCGAGCCGCTCGTGCGTTCTTCGGCGCCTGGGTCCTGGTGCTCACCGGGATCTACTACGCGATTCCGGGCAGCCACCTCTACACCTGGGCCGCGCTCGGCTACTCCAGCGTCGCCATGATCCTGCTCGGCGTGCGGCTGAACAGGCCCGCCCGCAAGGCGCCCTGGTATCTAATCGCGGCCGCCCTGGCCTTCTTCAACACCGGCGACAACGCGTACAACCTGATCGTCGCGACCGGGCACACACCGACCTTCCCGGGCTTCGCCGACATCCTCTATCTGCTGGTCTATCCGCTGCTCACGGGCGCCTTCCTGCTGTTCGTGCGGATGCGGTCGGGTGGCGGCAGCAACCGGGCCGCCCTGCTCGACGCGCTGGTCCCGACCGTCGGCCTGGGCCTGCTCGCCTGGGTCTACTGGATCGCGCCGTTCACCCGCTCGCACGACCTGTCGCTGCCGCAGAAGCTGGTCTCGGTCGGCTATCCGCTCGGCGACGTGCTCGCGCTGGCGATGACGCTGCGCATGTTGACCACCCCGGGCAAGCGGCCGCGGGCGCTGAGTGCGATCGGCATCGCCATCATCGGCCTGCTGGTCTCCGACATCTTCTACGGCCAGTCCCAGCTCGACAGCGCGTGGAGCCTGGGCGGCCCGGTCGACCTCGGCTGGATCGTCTTCTACGCGGTGATGGGCTGGACCGCCCTGATGCCGTCGATGACCGCGCTCAGCCGGCCGGCGCCGCACAGCGACTCGCACGACGCCGGCACCCAGCGGATCATCTTCATGGCCTGCGCGGCGCTCATCGCGCCGGCGGTTCTCTACATCGAGTACGCGAACGGCCGGCGCACCGAGATCAACCTCGGCGGGGTCGTCGACGCGCCGGTGATCGCGGGCGCCGCGGCCCTGATGTTCCTGCTGGTGCTGCTGCGGGTGAACGGCCTGGCGCTGGCCCAGCGGCGGGCCAGCGCCCGGGAGCGGGCGCTGCGCGAGGCGGGTGAGTCGCTGTTCGCCGCGGCCAGCGAGGGGGACGCCATGCTGGCGGTCCGCCGGGCCGTCCACACGCTGATGCCCGATGACACCGACTACAAGCTCAGCCTCACCGACCGGGTCGACACCGGGGCGCCGGCCTCCCTGCGCCTGGTCACGGCCAGCGACCTGCCGGAATGCCTACCCTCCGGGGATTTCCACCACTTCCTGTACGCGACTCTGCCGCTGCCCGGCGGCACCGGCCGGGTCGGCGGGGCGGTCCTGGGCGCCCCCGCTCCCGTCCTGCGCGAGCTGCTGCCGTCGTTCCAGGCGCTGTTCAACCAGATCGCGGTCGTGATCGAGCGGATCGGCCTGACCGGCGAGGTCAACCGGCGTGACAGCGAGGCCTACTTCCGGACCCTGATCCAGAACGCGTCCGACGTCATCCTGATCGTCACCGACGACGATGCCATCCGCTACGCCAGCCCGTCCGCCGCCACCGTGTTCGGCCACGCCGACCTGGCCGGCACCCCGCTGTCGGCGCTGGTCGCGGTCGGCCACCACCCGGAGCTTCAGGCCCTGCTGACCCGGGCCCGGGCCGGCCGCAGCCGCCAGGACGGCGTCGACCTGGCGGTCGGCTGCGCGGACGGCCGGCTGCTGCAGGTCGACTGCGTCGCCCGCGACCTGCGGGACGACCCGACCGTACGCGGCCTGGTGCTGACCCTGCGCGACGTCACCGAGCAGCGCCGCCTCGAGAACGACCTGTCCCACCAGGCGTTCCACGACGGGCTGACCGGGCTCGCCAACCGGGTGCTGTTCCGCAACCGGCTCGAGCACGCGTTCCTGGTCGCCGAGCGCGACGACGCCACGCTCGCGGTGCTCTTCGTCGACCTCGACGACTTCAAGGAGGTCAACGACACGCTCGGGCACGCGGTCGGCGACCAGCTGCTGGTCGCCGTCGGCGAGCGGATCGCCGAGATCGTCGGCAGGGGCGGCACGGCGGCCCGGATGGGCGGCGACGAGTTCGCCATCCTGATCGAGAAGGACGCCCAGCGGGCCCAGGAACTGGCCGCCGAGATCGTCGCGGCGCTGGCCGTGCCGGTCGAGGTCAGCGACGGCCTCGGCGGCAGCCACATCGTCAGCGGCGCGGCCAGCGTCGGCGTCGCCACCAACCACGACGCGGACAGCGCGACCGAACTGCTGCGCCACGCCGATCTGGCCCTCTACCAGGCCAAGGACGAGGACAAGGGCACCTGGCAGCAGTACCAGACCGACCTGCACTCGGCGATGGTCGAGCGGCTGGAGACCCGGATCGCGCTGCACGAGGCGATCGACGCGGCCCAGTTCCGCCTGCAGTACCAGCCGATCGTCGACATGGAGACCGGCCTGATCTCCGGCGTGGAGTCGCTGGTCCGCTGGGAGCACCCGACCCGGGGCCTGCTCGGCCCGTTCGCCTTCATCGAGATCGCCGAGGAGAGCGGCGCGATCGTGGCGATCGGCAGCTGGGTGCTGCGCGAGGCCCTGGCCCAGTTCGCCCGCTGGAAGGCCGACGACCCGTCGACGTCCCTGCGCTACATCAGCGTCAACGTGTCGGCCCGGCAGTTCCGGACGCCCGGCTTCGTCGACCAGGTGCAGGCCGCGATCGAGGACGCCGGGGCGCGGCCCGGGTGGCTGCTGCTGGAGATCACCGAAAGCCTCGTGCTCCGCGACGCCGACCAGGTCTGGGACGACCTGCGGGCGCTGCGGGACCTCGGCGTGCGGATCGCGATCGACGACTTCGGCACCGGCTACTCGTCGCTGTCGTACCTGCGCCAGATGCCGGTCGACGTGCTCAAGCTCGACAAGTCGTTCATCGACGACATCCTGCTCAGCGAGCAGCAGCGGGCCCTGGTCGACGCGATCGTCACGCTGGCCCGCAACCTCGACCTGGCCGTGGTGGCCGAGGGCATCGAACATCAGGGCCAGCGCGAGGCCCTGGCCGGCATGGGCTGCCCGTACGGCCAGGGCTACCTCTTCTCGAAGCCGGTCTGGCCGGCCGAGATCACCCGCCTGGCCACCGAGGTCCGCGAGCTGGTCTGAACGAGGACGGGGGCGGGGGGGGGGGGCCGGGGCCCGGGGGGGCCGGCCGGGCCCCCCCCCCCCCCCCCCCCCCCCCCCCCCCGCCCCGCCCCCCCCCCGACCCCGGCACATGACACACAGAAAAAAGAAACCCCGACACACGCACACAAAACAAACAAAAAG